>JAXJQF010000001.1:0-32673 GCA_036311285.1 Ruminobacter sp.
CCTGTGTATGCTTGGCATTTAAGTACAGCTTTATCTTTAACGCAGCTTTTACTTAAAATGTCCTCATACCCTTTAATGGCTTCCTCTAAAGTACTGCATACATAACCATTAGGGACAGTAATGTCATACATCTTTAACAAATTTTTGGCTTGAAACTCGTGAATGTTCATACCTACAACTCTTATATAAATAGTAATAACATATTTTTACATTGAATAAGTAAAATAATACGTTATTTTTTCGTCTAAATATGGTAAAGTATTCAAGATTTTAAACATTAAACATGACCCATCTATATTTTTACAAATATATTTGTCTAATCTAAAATTAACAAAATGTTAAATCGTAAATAACAAGTCGTTAAAAAATAACATTAGTGAATATTTTTATAAAAATATATATACAAATTTTTAATTTAAAATCAGACTTAGTTTAGTAAATACATAATAGAGAAGAAAAATAATAACAATAACTAAATATGTTTCGAATATATTTACTTTCTTCTCAAATCTTTTTGGTCAAATGACCCAAACATAATATTCACTAAGACTAAATATTTATAACCTACATGCGATATTGCCATGTCATAATTTTTTGAAGGAGAAATTTATGCCAGACACTTCTACAAACAAGGTTGCCGTACTAAATATACCAGGTAAGGACCCGATTGAGCTTCCTATCTTAAAGGGTACAGAAGGTAACGAAGTTGTCGATGTGAGAGCTTTATGCTCGCATGGTTACTTTACATACGATCCAGGATTCTTATCAACTGCGTCATGTAAATCTAAGATTACATTTATTGATGGTCAAAAAGGTATTCTTTTATACAGAGGTCACCCAATTGATCAACTAGCAACAAAAGCTGATTATTTACAGGTTTGCTATTTATTATTAAATGGTGAGTTACCAAACGAAGAAGAATACAATAATTTCAGAAAAAGTGTAACTAAACATACAATGGTTCACGAACAAATCTTCTCTTTATTTAAAGCATTCCGTCGTGACTCTCACCCTATGGCAATCATGTGTGGTATCGCAGGTGCGTTATCTGCTTTCTATCATGACGACCTAGATATCTATGACCCATACCACAGAAAGCTAACAGCAATTAGATTAATTTCTAAGATGCCAACATTAGCAGCTATGTCTTACAAATATTCTATCGGTCAACCATTCATGTTCCCGAAGAATAGCTTAAGCTATGCTGGTAACTTCTTACACATGATGTTCGCAACACCATGTGAAGAGTACATTGTTAATCCTGTTATTGAAAAAGCTTTAGACAGAATCTTTATTTTACACGCTGACCACGAACAAAACGCTTCTACTTCATCAGTTAGAATTGCTGGTTCATCTGGAGCAAACCCATATGCATGTATCGCTGCTGGTATTGCTTCATTATGGGGTCCTGCTCATGGCGGAGCTAATGAAGCTTGCTTAAGAATGTTAGAACTAATCGGTTCTGTAGATAGAATTCCTAAATACATCGAAAGAGCTAAAGATAAGAACGATCCATTCCGTTTAATGGGATTTGGTCACCGTGTATATAAGAACTATGACCCACGTGCTACAGTAATGCGTGAAACATGTCATGAAGTATTGAGAGAATTAAACATTCAAGACCATCCAATATTAGATATTGCAATGGAATTAGAAAGAATCGCTTTAAGTGATCCATACTTTATTGAAAGAAAGTTATATCCAAATGTAGACTTCTACTCAGGTATTATCTTAAATGCAATTGGTATCCCAACAAATATGTTCACTGTTATTTTCGCATTAGCTAGAACAATTGGTTGGATTTCACATTGGACTGAAATGAACGAAGAAGTAGGTCTAAAGATCGGTCGTCCACGTCAAATCTACGTTGGTGAAAAGTACAGAGACGTTCCACCATTGAGCGAAAGATAATAGATTCTTTTTAAAAGCGAATTAATACAAAATTAAAATAAGACCTCAGTTTGAGGTCTTATTTTTATCTAAACACTTTATTTAACTTATTTAAAATGATTAAAATCAAAGCATAGGATTAACTTAATCAATCTTAGAATCTATATTCATTATTCATTTGATAGTAATAAATATATTCTTCAAGTGCTCCTACCTTTTTTGCATACGTACAATTATAAGTATCTACAGCATCTACATTCACTGCTAAATATCTATCTAAGATAGCAGATCTAAATGGTAAATTACTGCTTTCTAGTGGACATAAATATCTTATCTCTCCGTCAATCATAACTATTTGATTATTTAAAGCAATATTTGGGAAGGAACAATTTTTATCATCCTTTCTAAAAATATCACAACCAAAACTATAATACTTTTGACCACTCAACGTATGGTTAATCAATGTTGCTGCTATATCCATATGTGAAGATATACGGCCGCCATCTATTACATATTCATCAAACTCTCTATATCTTCTAGGAACATATAAATAGAAAGGAACAGAATATCGTAATACAGATTCTTCTAGGTGACTGTTATAAGCAATACCTCGTTGATTATGATCTCCTGTAAATGAAATAAATGTATTTCTTGATAATACTGAATCGTCTTTTATCTTACTAATAAACTTTCCAAGTTCATTATTAGCATATCTAAATGTTGAAAATACTGCTAAATTATCTTCAAACACAAATCTCTTTTTAACGCTTTCAGGTAACACTAAATTTGGTAATGTTGGGTCATTTGGAACATTATATGGCGGATGATGAGTAGATGATAAACCAATTACAAGTGTTGGCTGTTCTGATTCTTTTAACAAATCATAAACCACATCAAACATATACTTATCTTCTACCCCCCAAGTACTTGCTTCTACTTCTGGATAATTTGACAAGATGTAGTTACTATCATATACCATATCAACACCTTGATTTAAAAGCATGTTCTTAATGTTTCTCCAACCGCCATTACCACTAGAAACAAATAATACCCTATAACCTTGTTCCTTATACGGTCTAATCATATTAGTTACTACTTGCTTATTGAAGTTTGAAGATGTAGAAAAATTTATATCTGGAATACCTAAAATAAGGTTTGTCATACTCTCAATAGTACCATTCCCATGAGAAATGAACTTTAAATTAAAATAATCATTTGATACATGCTTTCTTAACTCTCCCAACAAATCAAATTCAGGGGAATCATATCTAAGCATATGAGAACTCATGCTTTCCATTACAAATAAAACCACGTGAGGTTTATTTGTAGCTAAAAATGTATTAACCTTGGTCTTATGCTTTAAAGGTGATAACACCTCATTTGGTTTTGATTTTAAACCAACAGCATAAAAGGCGTTAATAATATCACGATTGCTTACAAGTGCAATTTTTTGTTGCTTTTGATACCACTTAGAAGCCCAATACAATGAAGCCATTGCATTAGAACAAGAAGCATTTAATACATTACTTCTTGTTGATATATTTAAATCAGCTTCCCTTAATGGGAAATATCCTAGACTTCCTCTAGCTAAGCAAACTACAAAACAAATAAGAACAATTAGTGAACCGCCAATTATAAATTTAGAACTTTTACTATTATTGGTTGGAAACTTAATTAAAGACTGAACTATAGCCCCAATTTTATCAAAAATAACAAAAAGGATTAAAAGAACAATTAAAATTAAAGTAACATAAGTAAATACAGAAAACTCTGCTAAAATTGTTTTAATTAAAGCTTCAACGTCTTCTCTAAACACACCAAAAAAGAATGGATCAATATTACGATCATAGGTCTTATAGTAAAAATAATTTACAACAGACAGAACAGAAATAATAAATGAAATAAAGATAAAATAGTATGGAAATATCTTTTTAAACCAATTAGCTAATGCAACTCTTGGACAAAGAAGACCTAATAGCATTATAGGTAAATGAAGGTTAATTACCCATTTTAAATCAATTCTAGTACAAACAGATAAGTATCTCCAAACTAAATCATTTTCTTTAGATAAAACCTGAAACAAACTTTCTTCTACAAAAAAAGTATTAACAAAACACAATCTGTAAATAAATAATATAAAAAGACAAAATACAACACTTAAAGAGATTCTAGAGATGGAATACAAAAAATGTTCTCTAGCTGTTTTATAAGTATGATTGCAGATTTGCATACTGTCACCATCAGTTAATAATTTAGGATTTATCAATTGTATTAGAATAATAAAAAACAAAGGAGGTGTAAATACACCTCCTTTATTATATCATAATTTAATCAATTAAATTATAATGAGTCCTTTGAACCTAATTCTTCGAACGCAGCTTGTAAACGAGCGATCATAGATTCTTGACCCTTACGTAACCATACGCGTGGATCGTAGTACTTCTTGTTAGGAACGTCTGCACCTTCAGGATTACCTAATTGACCTTGTAAGTAAGCTTCCTTAGCCTTGTAGTAATCCTTAACGCCTTCCCATGTAGCCCATTGAGTATCTGTATCAATGTTCATTTTAACTACACCGTAGCTTACTGCATCACGGATATCTTGAGGTTCAGAACCTGAACCGCCGTGGAATACGAAGCTTAATGGCTTAGCATTTTCGTCTAAACCTAACTTCTTAGCTACGAATACTTGAGAATCACGTAAAATTGTAGGCTTTAACTTAACGTTACCTGGCTTGTAAACACCGTGTACGTTACCGAATGAAGCAGCGATTGTAAAGTTAGGGCTGATAGCACTTAAACGTTCGTAAGCGTATGCAACATCTTCTGGTTGAGTATATAATGCTGATTCATCCTTATCAGAGTTATCAACACCATCTTCTTCACCACCAGTACAACCTAATTCTAATTCTAATGTCATATCGATCTTAGCCATACGTTCTAAGTACTTGCAGCATAAATCAACATTTTCAACTAATGATTCTTCTGATAAGTCGATCATATGAGAAGAGAATAAAGGTACACCATGTTCAGCGTAGTACTTTTCACCAGCGTCTAATAAACCATCAATCCATGGTAATAACTTCTTAGCACAGTGGTCAGTGTGCATGATTACAGGCACGCCGTAAGCTTCAGCAACATTACGAGTATGTAAAGCAGCAGAAATTGAACCTAAAATTTGAGCTTGTTGGCCTTCTAACTTTAAGCCCTTACCAGCGATAAATTGAGCACCGCCGTTAGAAACTTGAACGATAACTGGAGCCTTTGCAACTGCAGCAGCTTCAATTACAGCGTTAATAGAATCTGTACCAACACAGTTAACAGCTGGGATAGCAAAACCGTTTTCCTTTGCAACAGCAAAAACTTTATTTAAATCTTTACCAGCGATAACACCTGGCTTTACAACGTCTAATACTTTAGTCATTTAAAATACCTATTTTAAATTTTTAGTTAATGTTAAAAATTGAAAGGAAAGTGCTTAAGCACCTCCCTTTCGAATTACTATTACTTAGCTTCAGCAGCTCTCTTTTCTAGAATTTCAACAGCTGGTAACTTCTTACCTTCTACGAATTCTAAGAACGCACCACCACCTGTAGAGATATAAGATACCTTATCAGTGATACCAAACTTTTGGATAGCACTAATAGTATCACCACCACCAGCGATAGAGAATGCTTCGCTTTCTGCGATAGCCTTTGCCATGATTTCAGTACCTTTTGCAAATTGGTCGAATTCAAATACGCCTACAGGACCATTCCATAAAATAGTCTTAGCGTTCTTGATGATTTCAACTAACTTTTCTGAGCTCTTAGGACCGAAGTCAAAAATCATATCATCAGCAGCAACTTCTGAAACATCCTTAGTTTCAGCTGCAGCAGATTCACTGAATTCCTTACCTGTTACTACATCGATGATTTCTGGAATTGTAGTTTCAGAAGCAATCTTCTTAGCTTCATCGATTAAGTCTTGTTCGTATAAAGACTTACCAACGTTGTTACCTTGAGCAGCGATAAATGTGTTAGCAATACCACCACCAACAACTAATTGGTCAGCAATCTTTGATAATGAATTTAATACTGTTAACTTAGTAGATACCTTTGAACCACCAACGATAGCAACCATTGGACGAGCTGGGTTATCCATAGCCTTACCTAAAGCTTCTAATTCAGCTGCTAATAATGGACCCGCACAAGCGATTGGAGCAAATTGAGCAGCACCGTATGTAGTACCTTGAGCTCTGTGAGCTGTACCGAATGCATCCATTACAAATACGTCACATAATGCAGCATATTTCTTTGCTAAAGCTTCATCATTCTTCTTTTCGCCCTTATTGAAACGGCAGTTTTCTAAAATAACTAATTCACCAGCATTTACTTCAACTGGGGCATCTAAATAATCTTTTACTAAACGAACTGGGCAATCCATATGTTCTACTAAGTAATCAACTACTGGCTTTAGAGAGAATTCTTCAGCATATTCACCTTCAGTTGGTCTACCTAAGTGAGATGTTACCATCACTTTAGCACCCTTTTCTAAAGCTAACTTAATAGTAGGCATAGTTGCAGTAATACGCTTATCTGAAACAACTTTACCATCTTTAACAGGAACATTTAAATCAGCACGAATTAAAACTCTCTTACCAGCTAGATCTAAATCAGTCATCTTAATAATTGACATTATGAAAGTCCTCATAAAATTTCAAAGACAAAAATATAAAGCTTTAATTTTAATATATTGTTCATTTAAAGCTAAAAAACTGCCTATATTGTACTACTTTTTAATAAAAGTGTCTTAGTATTTCAGAAAATATTTTTTGCATAAGTACTTTTCAAATTTTCTGTACCCAATCAAACACGTACAAACCTTTTAAAATCAACACTTCGTACTTTTATTTTTTTATACTCTTTACCATTTTTTTGACTAACTTTTACATAAATTTATATTTTTTTAAATAAAAAATAACAATTTTTATTCTTTTACACACAAAAATTGATCTAAATCAATTCCTTAACTTTTTTTAAGAGTATCATGAAAATGTTTTCTCCATTATACTTTCTTATGGAGTCATGTGTTTCTTCATTATACCTATATTTATTTATGGGATATATTGCACTCTCCCTTGAGAGTGCATTTTTTTTCTCCATTGAAAAATAAAGCTTTTGAATTTTCATTCAGTTTTCAATCACATTTTTATACATTTTCTTGAAAATGTTTACAAAATAATCATATAATATTATATAAAACGTGAGAGTTTTCTTTTATATACTCACTAATGAACTTCATAATAATGTTAGATAGGTAAATTACAGTAAATTGAGAGTTTATTATTGTTTACCAAGTTAAAAAGGCGAATGTTTAATCTGACCACCAACATTCGCCTTAATCGATCCTAGAGTTTTATTTTTAAAAAAATTACTAATATTTTTCAAAAATCTCCAATTCTAAACTATCTTCTTGCATAAATAAATATTCAAATATTTTGAATATTTATATCTTTAAAAAAACAAATCTTTAATTTATTTAACTTTTCAAACAT
This sequence comes from Ruminobacter sp., assembly GCA_036311285.1. Taxonomy (GTDB): domain Bacteria; phylum Pseudomonadota; class Gammaproteobacteria; order Enterobacterales; family Succinivibrionaceae; genus JAXJQF01. The sequence goes on from JAXJQF010000001.1 coordinate 7,426, forward strand.
AATTATAGTTAACATTATATACACACATTTAATTAACAATTATAATGCATATGTATACGAACTAATTACAATGCTATTTAATGTTTATTTAACCTTAACATTGTAATTAATGAATTGTTTTATTTTTCTTTGTAATGCAAGAACCAAGAATAATTATGATGTTTAAAGATATTTCACAAATAAGAACAGATATCAATGATATCGATGACAAATTATTAGAGTTATTAAGTAAAAGAACACAATTAATTTTAGATGTTGCAAATTTTAAATATCATAACGATAAAAAAGTTAAGGATGAGCAAAGAGAAGAAGCTCACTTAAACTCGTTAATGACAAAGGCTTCAGAGCTTGGTGTATCTCCTAAACTTATCAATGAAATCTATACTGCAATTTATGATGATTCATGCAGCAAACAGTTATCATATATAAACGCAATGCGTGCCAAAAACAACCAAGAAAGTGATTTAAAGGTTGCATTTTTAGGAGAAAAAGGCACATATTCATATCTTGCAACATACAAATACTTCCATGCATACAAAGAACATATCATTGAAAAAAATTGCACATCTTTTAATGAAATTGTTGCAGCTGTTGAAAATAATGAAGTAGATTGTGCACTACTTCCTATTGAAAACACTTCTTCAGGCTGTATAAATGAAGTTTATGATTTACTTCAAGATGCAAAGATTAAAATTATAGGAGAACTTACATACCCTATTGAACATTGCATACTTTCTAAAAACAAAAATATAGATTTAGCTAATATTAAAACAGTATATGGTCACGCTCAACCTATTTCTCAATGCTCTACTTGGTTAAATAAAAACTTTAAAGATGTTAAAATCATTCCTGTTTCATCATCTTCGGAAGCTATGACAAAAGCATACGAAGACACAACAGGTACAGTTGTTGCGATCGGATGCGAGGAATCTGGTTTAATTTATAATTTAAATGCTATTCAAAGAAATATCGCTAATCAAAAACATAACATTACTAGATTTATAGTTGTTGGAAAACAAGAGATTTGCGTACCAAACGATGCATTAGCAAAGACATCTATCATATTTTCAACTGAAAATAAACCTGGAGCACTGGTTAATGTTTTAAATGTATTCAGCAAGCACAACATAAACATCTGCAAGCTTCAATCTCGCCCTCGTTCTCCTAATGATACTAAAAATAATGCGATTTGGGCTGAAACTTTCTACGCAGATATCCAAATCAACACCAACTCAATATTAATGCAAAATATTTTAAAGGAACTGCAATCATTTACAGGTTTTGTTAAAATATTGGGTTGTTACGAGCAAAACACTCAAAAATAACATTGTTCAATTGTTTATTTGGAACAACATGCTATAGAATACATTTTACGATTTAATGTACTGTAGGTTTAAAATTTAATTTATAAATTACGAATAACATTCATGGGCTGTTAATAAATTGTTTTTACAGCCCAAATATAATAAAAATAAAGGTATAGGATAACAATGGATACAGTTTTACTTCTTTTATCTATTTTTTCATTCATTACTTCAATTGTAGCTATAGGATATTGCTTATACCTACAAAGCTCTCTTAAGAAGATTCATCAAGATATGCACGCAAATATTACAGATATTTCCCATACCCACAACAGCACAAGAAAGCAAGTTGAAGAAATATTAACTGGTAACCTTGGTGTAATTAAAAAATTAAACTCTCTATCAGAAGAATTTATGACTTTAAGCGATAAACAAAATGAATTAAGTCTAAAGGATCCTGAAAACAAATTATATAGTCGTGCCAAAAAGATGATTGAACTTGGTGCTGATATAAATGAAGTTATTAGAGAATGTGAAATACCTTTAGCGGAAGCTGAATTATTATTTAGAGTCCAAAACAAACCTACAGGTACCGTTAGTCCTATACAAAACGACATTCAACCAGAATACAAAACAGAAACTAATAGTACAAAAGTTGTATCAGATTATGAAGATACCCATTCTTCTATTCCGAAAGAAGCCCAAGGCATGATGCAATTTTTTAAATAACATTTAATTTTCTATCTCATATTCCAATAAAACCTTGAAAACTCAAGGTTTTATTATTTTTAAACATGTTTGTTTAGAGATTCAAAACATTAAAAATGAACTTTTAAAACTAAGCCCTCAATAAAACATTTTCACCTTAAATAATGTATAATGTACAAACTTTTCACACAAAAATTAATAACTAGAACGCTGTAAGTCATGACTAATACAAATTATTTTGCAAAAGAAATCATTGGATTAAAAAGAATAGTTCTTATCAACTCATATATAAAATCAGAAAATAATACAAACAATGTATTTGAATTTGATTTCAATACCCATTCACAAGTAAATGGAGCCAATGGTTCTGGAAAAACAAGTTTACTTAAACTAATTCCATTCTTTTATGGAAGTGATCCTGGCAAAATCACATCACTTAGTAATGTTAAAAAAAGTTTTTCTGGTTATTACCTACCTACTTCTGATAGCCATATAGTTTTCGAATACACTTCAAACGAAAACAAAACTGTTCATGTTATTGTATCCAACGCAAGCAATAACGCTAACAGTACAACGTTAGCATATAAATTCATACCATGTGAATTTTCAACATTAGATTTCATAAAATACGATGAAGTAAGCAATACTTATATTGCTAAATCATGGCTTGAATACAAAGATACATTAAGAAAAAAAGATATAAAAACAGAAGCCATTATTACATCTGTTGAAGCTTATAGAAACGTTATTCAGAACATTCCTAACTCTGATAACGCATTCTTAAGAAAGAAATACAGTTTATCCACAGGAAGAAAAGAATTAAAGTACATTGATAGCATTGCATTAAGCCTTATCACAGGTCATATAAGTTTTGACAACATCAAGCTTTTATTGACTGAAATAATTAAGAAAAATCACCAAAATATCAAGTTACAATTAAAACAAAATGATATCAACTCTTGGTGCGATGCTACCTCTGCATATAATGAAGTAGCTAAATTAAACAAAGAATTTAATACAGTAATTAGTAAATACCAAAACTACAAACAAGCTAAAAACATTCTTGAAACATGTAAGGAGTATTTAAATTACTATAAAATTAAATTAGAAGAAGATATCAGTGAAACTCAATCCCAACTTCAAAAAGAAAAAGAAGCTAAGAAAAACTTTATTGAAATCAACGGTGAAAAGACTGAGGATATACGTAAAGATTTGGTTAGATTAGATGAACTTGTAAAAATCAAAGAACAAGAAATCATCGACATCGAAGACAAAGAAGAATACTACCAAAATATAGACGCTCACATTTGGACAGATAAATTTAAAAATCAAAGCAAGTTAAAGTCTTCATTAGAAAAAGATAAGGACGTTTTAAATTCAATGTCAGCTAAATACAATGACATTGATATTGAATTTACACGCAAAGTTGAAAAAGCAAAACTTGAGAAGAATGAAAACAACGCTAAGTTAACAAAATCTTTGAATGAACTAAACTTAGATAAAAACCATAAGATACATAACATTCAAATATCGTTCAACGAGCAATTAGCTTCAAACAAAGCAAAAGAAGCTTCACTAATCCATGACATTGAAAAAGAAATTGTTGTTCGTAAAGGCGAACTTGCTAAGAACGAATTTGCAATCAAGAATATCTCTATTCCTGCTGAATTAGAAGAACAATTAAACGCAGTCAACAAGCAGTTATCAGAATTTCAAACACTTGCTCGCAAAAAAGAAAGGGAACTGCGAGAATTACAATCTAAGCTTATCAAACTTGAAGCTCAACGTAATCATTGTGTTACATCTTGTTCTTCATGCATTCAGAAAATACAAACATTTACCTCTGATTTAAACAGTGTAAATCTTAAACTTGCACCTGAAAATAAATCTCTGATTTCTTTCTTAAATGAAAAGTCCCCAAACTGGAAAAACACTATTGGAAAGGTATTAAACGAAGATTTATTAAAAAACGAAGAGCTTGACCCTTGTTTAATAGAAGATAAGAATGAAGTAGAAATAATAAATGACAATACATTTATTATTATTGGCAATCTTAAAATCAATATTTCAAATGTTTCTAGTTCACAAAAAGACGACCCAGAATTATTAGAAAAGAAACGTTTTTTACAAGCTGAAATTGAAAAAGAAAAAGAAAAAGAAACAAACTTTAAAAACGAAATCAAACTGCTTGAAGAACAAATAAAAGAACTAAACAACAAGATTTCAATTATATCTTCGGAAGAAGACTATGATCTAAGAATCAGCGAATTAGAACAACAAATTTCTAGCCTACAGCATAAAACTACAACTCATAAGAAAAACGCTGAACAAATATTAAATGCAGAAATTTCTACTCTAAACAAAACTATTAAGCAACTTAATCAAAAAATAAATGCTGTAAAGGAAGAATACCAAGAAATTAACGAAGAATTAAATTCTAATCATTTAGCTAATAAGTCTGATATCGAAACAAATTATAAAAACGAAGTAGATAGTATTAATAGCTTAATTGATGCAAATGAAAAGCAATACAAAACTAACATCAATGAATATAACCTAATTAAAAAGTCAAAGATGTTAAATCAAGGTATCGACCCTGATTTATTAGATACTCTTACTAACCGTATCAATGATACGCAAAAAGAAATAGAAAGTATAAATGAACATGAAGATTTAGTTAACGAATACACCACTTGGCTAAATACTGTAGGTAAATTACTTGCCCAGAAAAGATCTGAACTTCCTTCTCTAAAAGCAGACAGAGCTAATGCAAAACAAGTATTAGAGCAAAAAGAAAGTGAACATAAAAAGAAAATCAAATTATTTGATGAAGAACTGCAAAGACTAAACAACAGCATCGAACAACATGAAAAGAATCTCAAGGAAATTCGTAGCAGAACTGAAAAACTAACAGAATTAAGCTTTAACTCAGAAAAAGCAAAAGAATGTGATTGGCCTGTTAATAGCTTAATTTCAGATATCAACCATCGTACAGATGAATATATCAGTAACGAAAATGCAATGCTTGATGCTATTAACAGTATAAACAACTGTATGATATCGATACCTAATAGCGAACTTGGAAAACTTTGGTTCCAAAGAGACTCAATTGAAAGTTCTGAATTTAAAGTTGATGAATCAGCAACAGAAAAGCAACGCCAAATATTTGTAGCAGCATCTGTTACACAATTAATTGTTGAAAACATACTTCCTAAACAGAAGCAACTACTATTAGAAAATGGTCAAAATATTACTCATATGATTACAGAATACTATAATCATTTAAGAGACTTTGACAATAGAATAAAAAGTTTTAGTAACAGAATTTCAAGAATCGTTTCTAACAATCTACAATTTGAAGCCTTTGATGAGTTTAGTATTCATTTAGAAACAAGACTTAAGAAAATAGCAGGTTGGACCTATATTGAAAAAATTGCTGAGGGGTACAATGAATGGAACTCAAACGGGAAAATAAAAGGTGAACTACCTAGTGAAACTTTAGTCCAGGATATTAGATTGTTTGCAAATCAATTCTCAAACGGTCAATTAGAAAATGACTTAAGCGACTTATTCAATATAGTGTTTGAAGTAATTGAAAACGGTAAACATAAGAAAGCTACAACAGCAAGAGAACTAGAAGATCTAAGTTCAAATGGTTTAACTTTCTTACTGATCTGTGCATTATATATAAGCTTAATCAATGAAGCTCGTGACAATCAGGAAATAGAAGTTCATTGGCCTGTAGATGAAATGAGCAAGCTATCAAATACAAACATTCATCTACTGATGAAGGTTATGAACCATAACAATATTGTTATGGTTTCTGCCGCTCCAGATTTAAGTCCTGCCGTAGCAATTGAATTTAAGAACATTTATCGTATTGCTAAAGATGGTGTATACACTAATAATGCAGCAGTTGATCCGATTGGAGCAATAATAGAAGAAGCTCTTAACAAAGATGAACTAGGAGTAAATATAAATGCTTAGAACTACAATTGAATTACTTTTAAAGGGTGAATTTATTTGTCCATTTGTTACTCCAAAGGCTTACCAATTTTTATCAGATCCTGACGACCGTAAGCTAGTAGAAGATATTCTACAAGCTATGGGAAGAAAAGTATCTCAAACAGCAAATGGAAACGCGTTCTTTGCTACATGGGTCGACATTGGTGACAATGAAAGAAAAGAAATTAAAGCTCAATTTCAACAATTAAAAGCCCTTATTCGCCCTGCCGTAGAATTTATCCTACTAACAATGGAATGTAACTTAAGAGATAATCCATTAGGCCCCGGCGATCAAATTAGTGAAGCTCAAATTCTGAGTAAGCTCCAAAACGATAACTTCTTAGCAGAAAAGGCTTATTGGTTAAACCAATACATAAATAGAAGAAAAAGTAACGATCCTTTACCACAGGTACTTAAAGCAATCTTTGATTTTATGAAGAAAAATGACATCATTTACGAGCAGATACCAAACTCTCGTAAATTCACTATTACAGGCAAAATTGATTACATATATGAAGTTTTGTCATATATTGATTCTCATGAACAAATCTTAGAAGAAAGTACACCAAAAATAATTCAAGAGGAATTATTCTAATGGCTAGTGATAAAAAGATAGGTACTCACGAAACCATTAAGACTTTCTTAAAAGATCTTGTAAGTGGTGCTGAGCTAATAATCAAGGCTTATGAAAATAACCTTGAAGACACATACGATGAAACAATAAACATCAATACCTTAAATAAATTACAAGAACAACGTATTTTAATGAAGGTATTTGATAGTTATAGATTGAATCCACAGCTTAATAGAATCATTAACAATATACTAGATATCGACCGTTCAAGATATATAGAAGTAGGTTTTAAACGTCGTTTAGAACCTCTTTATAGAATTTCAAATAGCTATATCGAACATAAAAAGAATAATGATAATGAGCTAGCCGAGGAAACTCTAAAAGACTTGGAACAGCTGGTATTTGAAATTATATACGACGCTCAGACATCTGTAAGAAATCTAGGCAATAGAATTCAAACTCAATTTGGTTTTGTACATAGTCTGAAGGACAAAATATCTGAAAATGAATCTGCAATAAAAATTGCTGGTTCCCTTGTTGACAACCTTACATCATTCTCCTTTAATAACATGATGAAAATTATAGAGTCATCTGGTAGCTATAATGATAGAAAACTATATAACATATTATGTAACACATTATTACCAGAACTTGCTAAATGCCAAAATGACTTAAATTCCATCCTTACCAAGCTTAGAGAGATGTTAGTTGTTTTTAGAAAACAAATACATCAAACATCATTATTAAAAGCGTTTAACGAGAAATTTATTAAGGACAACGGTTATCAAATTAGTGACCAATATGTAAATAATATAGAACCTCATTATTTATTTACTAGAGCTGCTAGTTTAGAAATAAAGAATTACGCTGATCTTAATGATGAAAAGAACATTAAGGATATTGAAAAGATAGTAAGCTCATTAAAAGCAAACGAAGTTGATGAATCTGTTCCTCAATCAACTATCAATACCCAAGCAATAGGTTCAACAGAGCCTCCAAAAATTAAAACATGTGAAATCAAATTTGAAGGATTGGAGCAGGAACTTATTATCTTCTTTAAAAAAGTTCTATCAAATAATGACTCAATTAGTGCTGCACAATACCATAAAGACAACAAACTCGAATATAGATTAGACCATTGGCTATTTGCAGTAGGTTCTTATTATGAAGACCAAACAGTTGAAAGAAAGAAGTACTTTAATACTCCAAACTATAGAGGCATCTACCTTTACGAAGAACAGAAAATTGGAAACAAAATTCTACAGGATATAGAACTTTCTCGTAACCAAGAAATCTTTAATAACAAATAAATCAAAAGCACCTAATACAATTTAGGTGCTTTGAATTTTAAATCTTTAAAAAATATAGAAACAAAAATACTTAAGAAAATATAAGCATTACGCTATCTCAGTAACACTATCTCTCTCAACTATAACTGGTTCAAACTTCAAACCTTCATATGATATTTCAAATGGTTCCACATTTTCAGCATCACTATTATTATCTTTCTTCTTATCCTGTTCATCACGTTTCTTAAGGATATCTAACGCAAGTTTAGCCGCTCTCATTCCCACTTCTTCAATAGGATACTGAACTGTAGTTAACTTTGGTTTAATGTAGTTAGTAATTGGATTATTATCGTAACCAATTACACTAACTTTTGAAGGAACAGATAAATTAGCTGCTTCTAACGCACTAACAGCCCCAATAGCCATAGCATCGTTATATGCTACAACAGCAGTGAAATCAGCAGATTTCTTTAATAAATTCTCTACAGCAACACTACCACCGTTTTCACTCGGGAAAGCATAGCTTACTAAGTTTTCATCAAATGAGATATTCGCTTTCTTTAAAGCATGCTTATACCCTTCTAATCTTGATTGTGCATCAGGATTAGACTTTTCATCTGAACTTAAGTATGCAATTCTCTTATGTCCCTTTTTAATCAATAATTCCATTGCAGATTCAAGTCCCTTAGAGATATCTACCCATACGCAAAGGTCTTTGATTTCTGGAATCAAACGGTTTACAAAAACCATTGGGATATTGCTTTTGTTAATTTCTAATAATTCTTCATCACTTAATGCTTTGGAATGAACAATTAGGGCGTCACATCTTCTTAGTAATAAAGCATCGATGCTGTCCTTTTCACGATCATGCTCATGATTACCTGACATTACAATTACATATTTATTTTCTGGCAAGATGATATTTTCAATACCGCGCATCATTTGTGCAAAGAAAGGACCACCACAAAGATCTCCAACTAATACACCGATACAATTTGATCTTTTACTAACAAGAGCTTGAGCAAAACTATTTGGTTGGAAGTTTAATTCTTCCATAGCCTTTAATACCGCAGCTTCCTTTGCTGGAGCTACTTTTGCAGATTTATTAATAACTCTTGATACTGTTGAGATTGACACATTAGCCAATCTAGATACATCTTTTATTGTTGCCATATACTATCTAAAGAAGGAAATTAAAATAATAACTTATATATTACTTTAAATTTATTAAGTAAAGTAATATCCCCTAATCTTAAATCACTTAATTTAATTATTATATATTTAACACTATACTTTAATATTTATATCTTTTGTGTGTTATCTTAAAATAACTCATATCATAATACTCTGAGTAAAGTATTATGATATTAACGATTATATATACTAGTTAATGTTATAAGCGATACTTAACTTTATTAAGCTAAATAAGGAGTAAAAATCAGAAAAAATCTTACTGTTTTTAATTTATACCACTAAATAAAAAAATGCTACAAATATCAAATTTCTTTAATTAAAATTTGCGAGTTTGCACAAATACTTAACTAATAATCGCTATTCTTCTCACTATCAGTTAAGAAGATAGGATTTGTTTCTCCTAGCAATATCTGGTACAAATAAGTGTAGAAAAGAACCTTTTGTACATAATTTCTAGTCTCAGTAAACGGAATTGTCTCAATATAAGTAACGTAATCTCTCTTTACTCCATCCTTACTTTGCCATTTTAGCGAGCGATGAGGACCAGCGTTATAACCAGCTGTTACATAAATCCTATTTCCACTGAAATTACTCATCATCTCATTTAAGTATGAAGCTCCTAACTTTACATTTACCTCTGGTTGATAAAGCTCATTTACATTTTTGTAATCATATTTGTTCTTCTTACTCACATACTTAGCTGTCTGAGGCATAAGTTGCATTAAACCTCTCGCACCTACTGAAGAAACAGCATTTGGATTCATCATACTCTCTTGTCGAGTAATACCGTATAAATAAGCCTTTGATATACCTTGTTGCTTTGACTGTTCTTCATATAGATTGTTATATACAATAGGGAATCTTAAATCTAGTATATCCCAATCTTTTTTATGAATAGATTGCCAAATAGCTAACTCTGAAAAACCTCTTTGTGAAATTATATAAGCGAGAACTCTTGCATCACTTATACTTGACTGCTTCATAAGTTTTTCCCATTCACGCCAGATTCCATCTTTATCATTTATAAAGATGTATTCATACAGCTTTGCTAGATGTGGATATCTTTCAGAAAGACTTCTAATTGAAGTATCATTTGGGATCTCAAACTTTTTATACCCCACACTATAAGGTAAATTAAGCTTATCCGCAGCAACAAAACCATAGAAACTTCTTCTCGTTGCAAGATTTGAATAGATTTTGAAAGCTTCTTTGGTTTTTCCCAATTCCTCTAATGAACGAGCCTTCCAATAAATCATATTTTCTTGATTTTGAGATGACTTAGAAAGTAAACCTATATACTTTAATACATCCTTATAATTCTTATTCCATATAGCTAAACGAATACGCATCTCATATAGCTTGTCTGAATCAAATTTTTGAATTTCTTTATCTATATAATTGAAAGGTGTGTTATTTCTTTCATATAAAGCGTTAGTTAACATAATACGCTTAATTTCATTCTCTTCACTCTTTGAAATCTTATATTTCTTTTTAAATGAATCATATTCAGTTATTGATTTTTGTGGATTGCTTCTAGCAAAACGCTTAAAAACAGACACTGCAACACTTTTCATTCCCTTTGGAACTAATTTATTGTACTTTTCAGGTTGATTATATAATTTATTTAATAAAGCAATAGTCTTTGAGTATTTCTTACGATTGTCTTTTAATAAATTTAAATGTTTTATAGTTTCTTTAAACTTATTTTGTGTTCCACGAGTCCAATAAATGTTTTTTAAACGTTTTATAATATCATCTGCTGTAATCTTCTTTTGCTTAACTAGATTATCAACAATACCTCTACAGCTTCTTGGAATAACATCACCATTTATGTAATCCTTTCTGATATTAGAGATTATTTTATTTTTTTGTTTTTGAGTTGATGACTTTGTATCTAATTTAGCATTTACCCAAATACATTTTAAAGAATTATGATTAGGTTGTTTCTTTGATACCTTAAATAGTTTTGAATAGTTCTTCTTATAACCATAATACCTAACATAATAAGATCTCAATGAAGCACTTAAATCTAAGTGCTTATCACTGTTTATAAACTCTAATATATCGTTAAACTTTGCTTTAGGATTAAGTAATAATAAATACTTTAAGTTATCTACTAAAATATAATCCTTAAGTTCATTGTTTACTAATTTAGATAATTTATTATAGTCACCATTTTGGTATGCTTCTATAGCTTCAATATATAGAATTCTTTGATTAAAGTTCTTATAATAAAACTCATCATAAATTTGCTTACTTATAATAGAATCAACATACTTAGCATTTGAAATTGAGACACCTGGAGCTTCCGATACTTCCGTTGAATTAGATACATCATTTAATTTAGAAGACTCTTTTTTATCAATAGACGACTCCTCTTCCTTTACAATCGCCTCAATTTCGCTTAAAGCTTCAATTTCACTTAATGTTTCTGTATTACTATCTACAGCCTTATCTTCTAACGTATATTCACTTTCATTGGTTTTTAAATATGTTACACCATTAGAACCTGTTTTATCTAAACTATTAGAGTTGCATGTAAATGGACAATATACATTTATTGCTGTCGCAGCTATAGAGGTATTTGAGAAAATTAATAAGACAAGAAAAATGAATAAAAATAGAAAAGAATAATATTGTTCTCTAAACAATACCATATCCAAGTTCTTTAACTGCTTAAAGTTATTTTGTTTCAAACCTGTGCTCCAACAATTTTATTTAATAATTTTATTTTCTTTGAGTGTTATATTTTTATATTACTTTTTCTTTTTTAGTTGTTGTAACTTCTAATAAGTTAATTCAATTATTTACTCATTTGTATACAACGTAATCAGTAGACGCATTCTAGCATATTTTTAAAATTTTAATATTCCTCAATAGTTAACATTCATCCTTTTTTACATATTAATAATAAAAAGGTTTTCTTTTATTACATGATAAAAAGAAAACCTTTAGTAATTACAGTTTATGTTGAAAAATAAAATTATTCTTTAGTACTTATTTCATACTTCTTTATCTTCTCAACTAATGTTGTACGACGCATTTGAAGCATTTCAGCTGCTCTTGCAACAACTCCATCTGTTGCCTCTAATGCACGTTTAATCATATCAATTTCAATTTGAGTTACCATTTCCTTTAAGTTAACCCCGTCTGGCGGTAATACACTACTGAATGGTGCTGCTAAATCATTATCAGCTTCATCGAACTCATCAAGAACGGAAGTAACATCATTAGAAGCATTATCAGAAGAAATTCCAGCTTGATTTTCTTCTTTACATTCTTCTTCACTTAAGTCACATAAAATATCAAACAATGCATCCTTTTCATCCATTGGTTCATCTAAACGGCCATCCTTTTCAATTGCATATTGATACTTTCTTGGCAAATCTTTGTTGTCAACAATTTCATTCGGATGAATAATTATCATTCTTTCTACTAAGTTTGATAATTCTCTTACATTTCCAGACCATTCATGTTGCATTAACGATTCCATTGCACGTTGAGTAAATCTAACTCCAACTTTATGTTCTCTAGAATACCTATTAATTAACTCCTGAAGCAATAACGGAATATCATCAGCTCTTTCTCTCAATGGAGGAGTTATGATAGGGAATACATTTAAACGATAAAATAAATCTTCTCTAAATTTTCCTTCCTTTATCATCTCTTCAAGGTTACGGTGGGTCGCAGCTATTACTCTAACGTTAGCTTTAATCTGTCTGTTGCTTCCAACCCTTTCATATACTCTTTCTTGTAAAACTCTCAATAACTTAACTTGCATTTGCAAAGGCATATCACCAATTTCGTCTAAGAAAATTGTTCCACCTTCAGCAAGTTCAAAACGACCTACACGATTTGTAATAGCTCCAGTAAACGCTCCTTTTTCGTGACCAAACAATTCGCTCTCTAATAATTCCCCCGGAATTGCACCACAGTTTATAGGAACAAATGGCATATTCTTACGTTCACTTAATTCATGAACTGCACGAGCTACCACTTCTTTACCAGTACCTGATTCGCCTAAAATTAAAACATTGGCATCTGTTGGAGCAACCTGTTCAATAAGATGTCTAACATCTTGAATAGCATCCCCTTTTCCAACTAATAATTTTAATAAGGTTTGAGCATTCGAACCCTTCTTTACTTTTTTATGTAAAGAATTAAAAGACTGACAAAATCTTAATAATTGCAAAAAGCCCTCATAAGTACCATCTTTCCCTAATATACCTATCATATTAGAACGCTGAGGTAATTCAGACTCTTCATAATGTTGAGTAAAAATAAAAGGAACATCCTTATTCTCATCTAAAAGTTTATCAACAGGTTGATTCCCAAGTTCACCCGCGATAACTAAAGTAGTTGCAGAATCATTACTTGATAAATAACTTAAGCAATCTTCAAGTTCCCCACTCTGCCATTCACAGCCTAAGAATCCAACGATTGTCTCAAGACTTTTTCTACTCTCTGCATCTTTTTCTAAAATTAGAATACTTCCGTTAAAATCCATCTACAATTACTCCTATTTACTACTATCATACTAATACAAATAAATAATAAATAAAACAGTTAGTCGTCAAATTTTTGACACAGTTAAATATCTAATAATTTCTATAAAGATACAAAATTTATGATTCTTTTTAGTTCCTCGCTTTTCTAGACGATTTCAATTTGCCAATCAATAGGAAGTAAACCATTCTTTTCAAGAAAATCATTAGCAGTACTAAAATGTTTACAACCAAAGAATCCCCTATAAGCAGATAATGGACTAGGATGAGGTGCTTTTAAAATTAAATGATTAGGATTATTTAGCATTTTTATCTTTGTTTGAGCAGGTTTTCCCCACAACATATAAACTATTGGTCTATCCTGTTCGTTAAGTTTTCTAATAATGGCATCTGTAAATTTCTCCCAACCTTTACCTTGATGCGAATTTGGATTTTCTGCTCTAACAGTTAATACAGTGTTAAGCATTAAAACTCCTTGTTTCGCCCATTTAGTTAAATATCCATTATTAGGTCGAACTAAACCTAAATCAGTTTCAAGCTCTGTATAAATATTTCTTAAAGATGGAGGAACATCAACTCCAAGTTGAACTGAAAAACACAAGCCATGAGCTTGCTTTTCATTAAAGTACGGATCTTGTCCTAGTATCACTACTTTAACGTCTTCTAAACTTGTATATTTAAGAGCATTAAATACATCTTCTTTAGGTGGGTAAATAACATTTGAGTTATACTCATCTTCAACAAAGGTACATAATTCTTTAAAATAATCTTTTTCAGTTTCATCTTGTAATGCATTAGACCATTCATTTGGAAGCTTTAACATCTTTAACTTTAACCTTCTCTAAAATTAAGTTGTTGTATATATTTGATTAACATTTTATGCTTAACTCTGATGCAGAGAAACTCATATACTTAAATAGTTTCACCACTTATATTCAAATATTTATATCACAAAAAGTTTATACCAACATAATCTTACTAAACAACTATTTCAAAATTTTCTTCTACTTTTTTTATAATATGTGAGATATCGTATATTTATTTTTTAAAAATACCAACATACAATACATTTTATACATATTTTAGATGTTAGTATAAGTCTGATTACATGTTTAATATTATAAGAAGACTTTTACTATGGCAAAAATTGTTAATACACGTAAGGACAAAGCAAAGGATAATGAGCAATCTTATTCTTTGAGTACTAATTACTATGCTTTAAAAAACAACGATTTAAAGTTGTTAACTCCTGAAGAAGAATTAGAATTAGCCAAAGTAATTGCTCAAACAACTACCAATGTAAGTAACGCTGTAGCAGATGCTTTCTTTGTAGTTGCTTATATACTTGAACTATATTCAGAATACAGAACTAAGTTTGAAAACACTCCCAACTCAATTGATTCATTTATTCTTGGTTTTAAAGACATCAATAACATGAAGACTGAAACAAATAATGAACAAGATAATGAGAGCCTAGATGATTCAAACCTTCCTCCTTTAGAACTAATAGCTATTACAAACGAAAGATTTGAACTATTAAAAATAAAATATGAGGAAGCATTAACTCTTGCTTCAAGATTTTCTTCAAAAAGTACTCGACTTTCTAAGAAAAAAGAAGAAATCAGTGAGATATTAAAAAACTTCATATTTTCACCAAGAATTTACGAAAAAATTGAAGTTAAACTAGATAATCTTTTACATACAATTATCAAGACATGCTCTGTATTTAAAACAATGCAGCAAGAAAACCCGCGTTTTACAAAATCTTATTACACCGTACAAACATATTTAAACGATATCACAACCAAAAACCCTGCAGAAATTGTTTTTATAACTGAAAATCAGTATCAAAAAATAATTGAAAAAAATGTTTTAGTTGAACCTTTTGTTAAAGATGTAACGGTTGCATTACAACAATTAAACACCATCAAAGATGAATGTAACCATTCTATTGAAGATATTATTAAGTTATATAATAACATCAAAACTCAATACTTAATCGGGAAAAAAGCTCGTGACCAAATGATAAAAGCTAATATTAGATTAGTAATGCACGAAGCTCGCAAATACAGTAGCGATACCGATAATTTTAACGACTTAACCCAATATGGTATTTTTGGTCTTATTAAAGCAATTGAAAAGTTCGACTACACAAAGAAATATAAACTATCTACCTATGCGACATGGTGGATCAAACAATATATTAACAGAGCTTTAGATACTGATTTTAAATCTATTAGACTACCTGTTAATAAAGAAGAAAAAATTAAAAAGATAAATAAATTTGCTTTTGATTTCTTCAACACTCATGGAAGAGAAGCTAGAAACGATGAAATAGCCAAAGGTCTAGGAATAACTACTAAAATGGTTAATGAACTAAAGTTCTATTCAAGACCTACAGTGTCTCTGCATGACAAGATCCCAAATGATAAGGATGATGAAAATCTATCAATTGAATACACTCAAAAGGATGAAAACACCCCTACTCCAACTCAAATAGCAGAGTTAGAGAGCTTAAAACAATGCTTAGCAGATGTTTTAAAAGAGTTAACTCCTCAAGAGGCTGATATTATAAAAAAACGCTTTGGTTTAAATAATCAAAACACATTAACACTAGAGCAAATAGCAAAAACCTATAATGTTAAAGCTGAAAGAATTAGACAAATTGAAGCTAAGACTTTAAGAAAAATAAGTCATAGTTCTAAATTCTCACATCTAAAGGATTTCCTTGAGGTTTCTGATTATTAAAGAAATATTTAATAAACTCTTTTATTAGTTTATAAATCTTAAACAAAACCCAAAAACAAAAGAAGGAGAATCATTTAAATTCTCCTTCTTTTTAATCTTTACTAATTATTCTGCTTAGAATAATTTCTTAGCTAAAGCAACAGCGTTATCTACTGTAAAACCGAATAAATCAAATAACTGATCAGCAGGAGCTGATTCACCAAACTTATCGATACCTAAAATAACACCATTTAAGCCAACATACTTGTACCAAAAATCTGATACACCAGCTTCAATAGCCATTCTCTTAGTACATGCTGAAGGTAATACAGATTCCTTATATTCAACACTTTGAGCGTCAAACACTTCTGTACATGGCATTGATACTACACGAACATTCTTACCTTCTGTTTCTAATGCAGCAGCTGTATTCATTGCTAATTCAACTTCAGAACCAGTCGCGATGATTATCAAATCAGGATTGCTTGTTCCTTCCTTAAGAACATAACCGCCCTTAGCAACATTAGCTAGTTGTTCCTTAGTTCTATCCATTTGAGCTAAGTTTTGACGTGAGAATATTAACGCATTTGGAGTTTGTGTTGATTCTACAGCAAACTTCCAAGCTACAGCAGATTCTACTTGGTCACATGGACGCCATGTATTTAAGTTTAAACCCATTCTTAATGTAGCGATTTGTTCAACAGGTTGATGAGTTGGACCATCTTCACCTAAACCGATAGAGTCATGAGTGTAAACATAAATTACAGGAAGCTTCATTAAAGAACTCATGCGTACTGCATTCTTTGCATATTCCATGAACATTAAGAATGTTGCACCATAAGGAATAAAACCACCGTGTAAATATGCACCATTCATGATTGCACTCATACCAAATTCACGTACACCATAGTGCATGTAGTTACCACTTGCATCATCAGGAGTAATTGACTTTGAGTTCTTATGCATTGTTAAGTTACTTGGAGCTAAGTCAGCAGAACCACCTAAGAATTCAGGTAATAAAGCACCAAATGCATCCAACGCATTTTGGCTCGCCTTTCTACTTGCAATCTTTGCTGGATTTGCTTGTAAATAATCGATAAATTCTTGTGACTTTTCTGCCCAATTTTCAGGTAATTTTCTTGCAATACGGCGTTCTAATTCTGCAGCTTCAACAGGATATTCTGACTTATATTTTGCAAATAAATCAATCCACGCTTGTTCATTCTTAGCGCCTTCGTCCTTTGCGTCCCATGCATCATACACGTCTTGAGGAACTTCAAATGGACCATATTCCCATCCTAAGTTTTCCTTAGCTAATGCAATTTCAGCATCACCTAATGGTGCTCCATGACAGTTATGAGTACCTTGCTTGTTAGGTGAACCAAAACCAATTACTGTTTTACAACAAATGATACTTGGTTGATCCTTAACAGACTTAGCAGCTTCTACAGCCTTAGCAATTTCTTCACTGTTATGACCATCAACCTTTTGCACATGCCAACCGTATGATGCAAATCTAGCTGCAGTATCTTCAGCAAACCAGCCCTTTGTATCACCATCGATTGAAATACCATTGTCGTCCCAGAACGCAATCAACTTACCTAACTTCAAAGTACCAGCTAAAGAACAAGCTTCATGAGAAACACCTTCCATTAAGCAACCATCACCCATGAATACATAAGTATAATGGTCTACAACATCGTAATTTGGCTTGTTAAATTGAGCTGCTAAAACCTTTTCTGCTAATGCCATACCTACTGCATTAGTAATACCTTGACCTAATGGTCCAGTAGTAGTTTCTACACCATCTGTATAACCAAATTCTGGGTGACCAGGTGTCTTTGAATGTAATTGTCTAAAATTCTTTAAATCATCAATTGATAAGTTATAACCTGTTAGATGCAATAAAGAATAAATTAACATAGATCCATGACCATTAGATAAAACAAAACGGTCACGATTAAACCAATTTGGATTAGTTGGATTATGTTTTAAAAATCCACGCCATAAAACTTCTGCTATATCAGCCATGCCCATAGGTGCACCTGGATGACCTGAATTAGCCTTTTGGATTGCATCCATGCTTAATGCTCTAATAGCATTAGCCAATCTCTTATTAGAGACCATTTTCACCTCTACCAATTCGTACTGTTTAATTGATTAATTTAAATAAATATTTAAAACCATTTTGGTTAATACCATAATGGGCATAATTATAACACACTTATTTTTTGGTTTATATAAAAAGCTAAACAAAGTATTTAACGAGAATCAAATTATTTATACAAATCTTGTAATAATTTCTAACAATATATAAAAAAGCAATACGTTTTTATCGTATTGCTTTGTCTAGTGAAAAACTTTTTATGAATAAATTTAAGCACTCTTGTCTAAAATTTCTTTTAGTCTATTTAACAATCTATCACTATGCTCTTCATTATAAATTTTTAAATCTAAATCTATTTCATTCCAAAAATGGGAACTGTTACTCTTTGATTGGTTAAACTCAATAACATTATTATTTAACCAATTTTGTTGAGTTTCAAGCCTTTCATCATCAATAACCGCGTCTTTTGGTACAATTTCACTACCTTGGTTACTATAAATTGGGCCTTGGAAGATGAATTTATTACCACTCTTCAACATCTTAACTGTTTCATTAATATTTTGAATTACAGATTCATCAATTTTTGAATTATAGTTAATTAAAGGATAAATAAAATTATTCTCCAAACCAAACCAAATTTCATTATTACTAAATTCGATATTATTAGTTAAATTCTTCCAAAATGAATCATATAACTTTGTACTATCTAACTTGTATGAACCAATAAAGTTTTCAGAGATATTATTTTCAATATTATTTGACAAGAAAGACATGTACTTAATCTTCTTTTTTTCACTGATTTCACACCAATAGCAGAACGCTAAGTTTCCTATAATTACATCTATATTTTTGTATGCAAACAAATCATTTAATAATGATATAGCTTTTTCCTTTTGCTCTCCATTATTCCATGCAACGTAAATATAAGCATTAGGATTTACACTCTTTACTCCTAAAGCAAAAGCATTAATATTATTGTTTTGATTATTATCATGATAATCTGTTATTACACCAATCTCATTATTCTTTGTACTTATCCCTGCAATAACACCTTGGATGTATCTCATTTCATAAGACTTAATTAAGTAATTAACAACATTATCGTTAATAGCATTTCCTTGGTAAAAATAGAACTTTGTATCACCAAATACTCTAAACATATTCATTAAAGATAAGTTGTAATCAAACCCTACTAAAAATACATCATTAAAACCACTTTTTGACTCTTCTAATATAATTTTTTCTAATAAATCAATATTACCTTCTACACCTTCAACAATTCTATATCTTAGGTTAGGATAATTTTTTATACTTTCTATAAAACCAACGACATGAGTAATCGATTCAACATGATCAGTAATTTTGTTATCAACAATTAATAGAATTTTTCGATTCATACTTCCTAAGAAATTGTTGTTAACTCCTGAGAACTTATCCATTTTATCGCCAGATAAAAAATCACTGAACACAAGAAATACAGCAAGACTAATCAAGGTTACGGTAAGTAAAAATACAAAAAATACAGTCAATGGAGAAAGATTCTTTTTACTCATAAATCACCTCCACGCCTTTAACTAACCAATCCATATTCAACAAACCGATATCATCCAAGTACTCTCCACTTTCAAGTCTTACTGAGTTTTCGTTATCCCATAAAGGACCAACAAACACACTTTGCGTATTGTTATTTTGAAGGTAGTGATAAATGGTATCTACAACACTCAATGTTTCATAAGGAACGATTCTAGAATTTACTCGACCTAAATAGATAGTATCTGTATTAAATCCATACCATTCAGTTCCTGGAGTAAAAGAACCATTCTTTATATCTTCAAGTAAATTCTTGTAAACAACAGTAAAATCAGCTTCATATGTTGAAATTGTAGAATTTGGATATACATCAATTGTATGTGAATTATTCCCAAAACACTTTCTCATATTGATTTCACAGAATTTGTTTACAGAATCAGTTGACGTCATTACATTCATCACCTCTATATCAGGATTTCTTTGATACAAAATTTCGGCCATGTACTTTTCTTTCGCTGCATCATTTGCACTATCAACAACGGCAACATATACTGTTGAATAAGGATTAATATTTTTTGTCCCTATAGCAAACGCATTAATTGCACGAATTGTTACTGAATCTAAATTAGACACAACAAAGCCAAACACATTTGAAGATGAAATCTTAGCTGCTATAATCCCTGTTAAATATTGAATAATATAAAACTTTGTACTAACTGATTTTAAGTTAGGAGATTTAGTAATCTTTTTATCTAATTCTGAGACAAATTTAAGTTTTGGATACTTAACAACTGCTACATTAATGCAATCAATTTGAGTTAAACTAGGGATAAATACCACATTCCCATTCTTAGCATTAAACTTTTCAATTTCTGCTAAACATTTTTGAGTATCTGTTATGTTATCAATTACTTCCGCTTCATAATCAAAAGCATTACTTGCATCTAAAAATGACTTCATATACAAATCATTAAAATAATTATCTGAAAAGCTAGTTGATAACAATAACAAGGATTTAGGTCTATCAACTTCTTTAAAATCATTAACAATTTTACTAGATGTACTGTTATAAGCACTATGATTGTAAATCAAAATAGAAGCAACTGTGGTAATAGTACCACAGATAATTATAACTATAACCAGTAAGACATTATAGGACTTACTTATCACTGAACACCTCATCCTTTGCTAACAATTCTTCAAATTCTTCAATAGGCATTGGTTTAGCATAATAATAGCCTTGACAATATTCACATCCTAAATTCTTTAAAAGATCTCTTTGTTCTTTATTTTCAACACCTTCTACCAAACTGTGCATATTAAAATGCTTAGCAATAGAAATAACGTCAGAAATCAAGTAAACACTAGGAGAGTCAACATTGTTAGGATCAACTTTATCAACGAAACTCTTATCAATCTTTAATGTATCAAATGGTAATAATGAAATATTAGACAATGACGAATAACCTGTACCAAAGTCATCCATACTCATTTTGAAACCTAAACCCTTTAATTTCTTCATGATATCAATAATAGAGTTTTGTTCATCGACCATCGCACTTTCTGTAATTTCAATATCGACATAGTTAACAACCCCCTTATAAGACAGGATCTTTTCTTCCATATCTGATACTAAATTTGGATTCAAGAACTGTACTCGAGACAAGTTAACTGAAATTGGAATTAGTCTTAGTCCCTTATCAATCCAAGACTTCAACATCTTTAAAACAGTTGATAAAACAAAATTATCCACCTTAGCAATAGAACCATTACGTTCAAAAACTGGAATAAATTTAAACGGAGGCATGATACCTTGTTTCTTATAGTTCCATCTAACTAAAGCTTCTGCACCATAAATCTTGTTAGTACGCATATCATATTTTGGTTGTAAATATACCAAAAATTCATCATTTTCTAATGCAGCATCTAATTCCTTTTCAAGTCTATCACAGCGAAGCATTTCATCACGCATAGACTTATTAAATACAACCACACTATGCTTACTTCTATCGACCCTACTCATATCATCAGCAAGCATACAGTTCTTCAAACATAAATCTAAATTGTAATCACATTCCGCTAATTCCTTTCCATTTGTTGTATAAATCGCACAACCAAATACTGGGCGATAATCATAAATATCAACAATATCATTCAAACAACAAAATACTTCAAAGAATGAAATACAATCATGAATAGACTTGCGTTTCATGTATATAATAAATGTTTCATTTGCAAAGCCTATTTCCACAAACTCATGCATATTTTGACAAAGCTTAGTTGCTAGATCCTTCATATAAAAACCAGCAGTCTCTATACCGTACAAACGTTCAATCATTTCTAAGTTTGAAAGTTTTATAGTTACAATATAAAGTTCTTCGTTTTCTAAATCTCTACCAATTTTATCTAACTTTAATCTCATCGCCGACTTGTTATTTAAACCTGTTAATTCGTCTACGTAAGCTAAGTCATGAATTGAATTCTTATGACGTTGCATCATATATTCGTAGTAGAACAACAACGCTGTCAAAACAGCAATAATAGCAACGATTAAAATACTCAACATCTGCATGATGTAGTTAGCCTTTGAGTTAACTAAATCACTTGGTACTGAATAAGCATAAATCAATTTTCTAAATGAAGTCGGCATTAATGAAATGTAGTACCCCATACCACTAGGCATTTGAACCGAATATAGGTAATACGAACTACTTTCAACGTGTTCAAGAAATCCTACCGCATCTTGAAATCTTTCATCATTTTGAATCTTTTCTAATACAATATTAGGGAAACGACGATTTTTTGTTGTTTCATTAATTTCTACAACAGTATCCGCATTGAACAGTAAGAAACTAATATTAATATTATCCATAATAATATTGCTTCTTCCCTTCTTGAAGAATTTTACTAATTCCTTATTGGTTACCTTAACAAATATAGCATACTTAACGAAATTACCACTCATTACCGGAACAGCAAAAATGATATGCCTATCTGAAGCATTCTTTTCAGAATAAGCAATTAGCATTTCTTTACCATGAAACACCGGTTTAATTAAATTAAATTCTTCCTTATTAATACCAAATCCATGCATGGTATTACCATTCAAGTCAACTAAACCTATATGAGAAAAACCTGTTACGTTTTTTGCACCTTGAATTGATGATAATGAAGATACACCACCAATAAACTGCTGATTTGAAATTGAATTAGAAACTACCTTTAATACTTCAAATACTCCATTCATTGAGTTATTAAAGGCTTTTACTTCACCGTATGAATTACTAATAATTTGTTGCTTTAATTCTACGATGATAATTTCTTCGATCTTACTTTTATATACTGTTGCTACGGACAAAATAGTTAGAACGAGAATAATGATGATCCCGATCGATTGTCTGAAGACTAACACATCCTCAATCCATCTATATTTTTTCACAACACACTCTCTCAATGCCCGAACTTCCGCTACTAAAAATAAAAAGGAAATACTAATACATTATTCCTTTATCTTTTTGATAAAAACAAAATAATTAGTATTTCGACCACTTTTAAATACAAGCAAACTTACCTAGCTTCTACTGTTATTTTTTAAATAAAACTAATCAATACATTAAAAAGTTAATGCCTTAATTCTTTCAACCTACTACAAAATATACAGTAAAGCTTCTACATTATGATTGAGATTTATGTTTGAAAACATTATCAAACACACATATTTTAAACAAATACGAACAAGATATACAAAATATGACCATTGTCATATTAAACAATTCGTTTATCTACACTTAATATCAGCATAAAAACTAACCTAAAAAAGAAAAAACAATAAAAAATATATTTTTATTTTTGCTCAATAGAACACTATAAAAATTTGTGATAAAATACACAATTATTTTTGTATAAGTTAATCAAGAGAAAATCTATGGCAAGATTATTTACATCAGAATCAGTATCTGAAGGACATCCAGACAAAATTGCTGACCAAATATCTGACGCAGTTTTAGATGAAATTTTAAAGCAAGACCTTGAAGCTCACGTTGCATGTGAAACTTTTGTAAAAACAGGTATGGTTTTAGTTGGTGGCGAAATCACAACATCAGCATGGGTTGATATTGAAAACCTAGTTAGAAATGTTGTATGTGATATCGGTTACAACCATTCTGACATTGGTTTCGATGCAAATTCATGTGCTGTTTTAAATGCCATTGGTAAACAATCTCCAGATATCAATCAAGGCGTTGTTAAAGCAGACCCTAAAGAACAAGGCGCTGGTGACCAAGGTCTAATGTTTGGATTCGCTTGTAACGAAACAGACGTATTTATGCCTGCACCTATTACATACGCTCACCGTTTGATGGAAAAACAAGCTGAAGTTAGAAAGAATGGCACATTACCTTGGTTAAGACCAGACGCAAAAAGCCAAGTAACATTTATTTACGACAACAATGGTAATATCGAAGGTATCGACACAATCGTATTATCAACTCAACACAGCCCTGATGTTAGTAACAAAGACATACACGAAGGTGTAACAGAAGAAATCATCAAAAAAGTTATCCCAGAGAAGTGGATTACGAACAAGACTAAATTCTTCATTAATCCAACAGGTCGTTTCGTAATCGGTGGACCTATGGGGGACTGTGGTTTAACAGGTCGTAAGATTATCGTTGATACTTACGGTGGTTACGCAAGACACGGCGGTGGAGCATTCTCAGGAAAGGATCCATCAAAGGTAGACCGTAGTGCTGCATATGCTGCAAGATATGTTGCAAAGAATATCGTTGCTGCAGGTTTGGCAGACAAGTGTGAAATCCAAGTTTCTTATGCAATCGGTGTTGCAGAACCTGTTTCTGTTTCTATTGATACATTTGGAACAGGAAAGTACTCAGAAGAAAAATTAGTTGATATTGTAAAAGAAAACTTCGACTTACGTCCATATGGCTTAATCGAAATGTTAAATCTAAAGAGACCTATTTACCAAAAGACTGCTGCATATGGTCACTTTGGTAGAAGCGAGTTCCCGTGGGAACAATTAGATTTAGCTGAAAAGCTACGTAACTACTAATTATATAACTACTGATAATGTTAGATAACCCTCAGTTTTTCTGGGGGTTAATAACCGTTGATCAAGATCTGTGAATAATTTATAATACCTAATAAATTTTATAGGTATTATCGCAATGAGTAAAATAATATCAATAGGACAAGCTGCAAAATTACTTGGTGTTCATGTACAAACTTTACGTAATTGGGAAAGAACTGGAAAATTAAAACCAGACAGCATTTCACCTGGTGGTACAAG
>JAXJQF010000002.1:0-3706 GCA_036311285.1 Ruminobacter sp.
CTTATTGAATATCACTATAAATCAAAATAGAATTGGGGTATCCCATGTTGGGAAAGGGTTGCGAACAATAGCGACTCTTTTTTTTATACCTTATTTATACAACAATCCCCTCGGTCACTAAGCAGGTTGCTGAGCCTGTCGAAGCATTGTCGAAGTGCCAGAGGGGATTAATATTTTACAAAAGTAAAGGACACTGCGTGCAGTACTTCGACAAGCTCAGCAACCATGTCTCTACTCTATCTTGCGGCTACTATTATTTCAGCATTACTTTTACTTTGTCTTCGCCGATTGCTACTACGTAGATGCCAGATTGTAAACTACCATTTAGGCTTGTTACATCTTGACCTACGGTGTTGTAGATGTGATAGTCTGAATCTAAACAAGTGATAAGACCATTAGAAATGGAAATATTTGCATCAGAAAGAGTTTCTAATATGTCTGTATCTTCTTCTATTGAGATACACTTAATACTACTAAATTTACTAAACTCATCATCTAACTTATAATCTTCTACAGCGCTACAAGGTACAAATAGCGTGGTAGCATAATTAGAAAAAGCATTCCCTTCTACAGTGGGAACTATCTGTGGATAAGCATAAACTGCATCTAATTTCTCAACCCCATTAAATGCGCCCTCACCAATAGATGTTACATTTTCTGGAATAACAATTAATTTTAAAGCATTTAATGATGAACATAAATAGGCAGGTATATGTTTAACTTCTTCACCAAATTCTAATAATTGAACATTTGTTCCAAAAGAAAAAGGAGCATAATTTACACTAGCAAAATCATCACAAAATCTAGCATCCCATTTTACATATGTAAGATTCTTACAATTTCTAAATGAATTTTGTGCAATGTCGTTAATTTTAGGACCAACCTCAACTGATTTTATACTTTCGCAATAATTAAATGCATAATCTTTGATCTCATAAGCATTTAGTATTTTTGCTTCACATAATAATTCATTATTTATGTATAAACTTCTTGAATAATATATTGGATTTGAGAAATGAATTTCAAAATCTATACTAACCCACTCGTCAATACTTCCAAGATAATTTACCTTTTCCAAGCCTGTACAATCATAAAAGCAATCATCACCAACAGATTTTAACCCTTTGCCTATAGTTAGCATAGAAGCACTACTTACACCATAAAAACAACCTGCAGGAAGGTGTTCCACATTATTACCTATCTTAATCTCATTTATAGAAGGGCATTCATAAAATGGTTTTCTCATAATCTTATATTCTGTAGAATAATCCTCACAGTTTTTAGCATTCCATTCTACATAGGCTAAATTTGCACAATTATTGAACACTTCAGAATCTATACTTTTTACTAATTCTGGTACAATTATTTCTGTAATTTGAGACATTCCATAACATAAAGCTTTTGGTATATATTCTACATCTGTACCAAATTTAAAAGATTTGATTTGATCTTTTAAATAATAAAAAGGAGAAGATTCATTATAATTATAGGCATTTGGATAGGTTGCTTTTTTTGCATTCCAAATTACAGTGTCTAAATTATAACAATTTAAGAATGAGACAGGGGAAACAAATTCCACTTTCTTTCCTACTTCTACAGATTTCAAACTATTACATCCATAAAAAACATATTGTTTTATAGAATCTGACTCTACTATTTTTGCACTTGTTACTAGTTCATTGTTAATATAAAGATTGTGTGAATTATATATTGGATTTGAAGCTTGATTTAAAAAGTTAATATCAACCCATCTATCTACAGAACCTAAATAATTCACTTTTGTAAGTGCTGAACATGCAGCAAAAGCATCTTCATCTATCGTAATAATGGAACTAGGTAGTGTTATAGTAGATATACTTTTACAACCATAAAATGCATCTGAATTTATATATTTCAGACCCTCTGGAAATGTTATAGAGGTTATGTTTTCACAATAAAAGAATGCATTAGAAGCAATTAAATGAGTACCTTCCTTAATTTTTAAATCTCCAGACACAATATCATCATCAGCATTTATCAAATAATCATCATAATACAATATACCATTATCCCAATTAGACTCGTCTTCAACACATGTTCCATAAAAAGAGTTATTGGAAATAGAAGTTAAATTATCTGGAAGAGAAATTGTTGTTAATCCCAAACAATTTGCAAATGCCTTGCTTCCTATTACTTTAACATTTTCCGGAATAACAACAGATGTTAATTTTGACATACCAGCACATAAAGAAGGAGGAATCACCTCTACTTCATTACCAAATGTTATAGAAGTAATCTGCTTTGCTATTGGCTGGAAAAACGAACCAGAAAGAGCATTTTTTAAGTAACAAGACTTGGCATTATATATAATAGTCTGTAAATTATCACAACCATCAAAAGTTGATGTACTAATATAAACTACTCCTTTAGGAATAGTAATAGAAGTTAAACTTGTACAATCATTGAATGCATAATTACCTAATTCTGTAATACTACTTGGAATAACCACAGAAGTTAAGTCACTACTTCCATTAAAAGCATAGGCATATATAGAAGTTACTTCATAAGTTACACCACCCTGAATAATAGAAGAAGGAATAATAACTTCACCTTTATATTTATTTGCTCCACTAGTAACAGAGGCTGTTTTATCAGAACTAAACAAATAGTAATAGATTCCATCTATCTCTACATCATACGCCATTGCCACTGCCGACAGCAACAAGGCGGTAAATAAAAGTAAAATTTTTCTCATAAAGTACTAATTATAACGTTAATAATATATTAGAGTATAAAATGTATCTCAAGATACAAATTTATGTATTTTTTTAGAAATATTAAAATTTGTAAAAATTATTTTTTGTGATTGCAGGTGAGTTCAGATATTATAATTTTTATAATTATTTCATTGAAGTGATGAAAGTGTGTTCATAAATCAAAGATTTTTATTATTTTTGCACATTAGTATTAAAAAGATTAATTAATTCATTTTTTATAAACATTATGATCAACTCACAAGACATTAAAAACGGTGTTTGTATTCGTTTAGACGGCCGTTTGTATTTCGTTATCGAATTCTTACACGTAAAACCAGGTAAAGGTAACACTTTCATGCGTACAAAACTTAGAGACGTAGTTGATGGTCGTGTACTTGAAAGAACATTCCAAATCGGTTTAAAACTTGAAGACGTACGCGTTGAACGTCGTCCATACCAATACCTATACCAAGAAGGTGAAGACCTAATCTTCATGAACCAAGAAACTTTTGAACAAATTCCTATCGAAAGAAATAAAATTACTGGTGTAGAATATATGAAAGAAGGTGACATCGTTGACGTGCTTTCTGACACATCTACAGAAACAGTTCTTTCTGCTGAAATCCCTACTAAAGTAGTTCTTCAAGTAACTTATACAGAACCAGGTCTTAAAGGTGATACCGCAACTAACACCCTTAAACCAGCTACTCTAGAAACTGGTGCAGAAGTTCGCGTTCCTCTATTCATCAACGAAGGTGAATTAATTGAAATCGACACTCGTGATGGTTCTTATGTAGGTCGCGTTAAAGCATAAATCATCCTCTAAATAAAAAAACCTCAGTTCGTTAGAACTGAGGTTTTTCTGTTATATGGGAGTATTATAACTCTAAGTTTTCGATTGAGATACCTTTTACTGCTTTGTTGATTTTTCTCATTAAACCTTGAAGCACAGTACCAGGACCACATTCTAC
>JAXJQF010000003.1:0-21271 GCA_036311285.1 Ruminobacter sp.
CTAAAAGAATGGTACGAAGGTTATAAACTTAACGGTATCGATATTTATAATCCTAATTCAGTTGTTTCTGCTGTTAGCGATGGTAAATGTAAAAGCTATTGGAGTGGAACTTCATCCAATGAAGATGTTGTTCGCTTGATTAATATGGATTTTGACGGAGTTAAAAATGACATTTTGAATCTAATCGAAGGTGATGAAGTTACTTTTAGTTGTGCTAATTTTCAGAATGATATGGTAACTTTAAAAGATAAAAATGATGTATTTAGTCTTTTAGTATGTTTAGGTTATCTTGGATGTTCAGAGACAAAAAATCAATTTCGTAAAGTTGCTTATGTTCCAAATACAGAAATTAAAGCAGTATTAATGGATATCGTTAGAGAGCAGAATTGGTACGAGCGAATGGAAACCATCAAACGTTCAGAAAATCTGCTTAAAGCTATAAGAGAACTTGATGGTTCAACAGTAGCTACAATTATACAGGAATTACATAATTCCTCAGCAGTTTCTCTGCTTGATTACAACGATGAGGAATCTCTTACTTATTGTGTTATGACTGGACTTTTATGGTCAACTCTTGACGATTACAGTTATCATCGAGAAGAACAAGCTGGAAAAGGACGAGTTGATTTAGTGTATGAGCCATTAACAAGAAGACATCCTCTAATTCTAATTGAATTTAAGTATGACGGATCTACAGAAGAGGCTATTGCTCAGATTAAAACTCAAGAATATTTCAAACGTTATACCAAACAGTATAGGGATATCATTATAGTTGGAATCAATTATAGTACTAAGTCCAAGGAACATCAGTGTTTAATAGAAAAGTTAGATAAATAGGAACACATAATAAGATTATTATGTGATCTTAGTTTTAAATTAAAAGAATCATTAATAGAAATATCTTAGAGGCTTCATGCATATCAGTGGTAAATATGTAGCCTTTATATAGAATTTTACAATTCTATACACTTTTAAAAACTAAAATTGAAAAGACTATTTCAATCCTATATATTGTTAATTGTCAAAAAAAACATAAGGGAATTAAAATGGTCTAAGCTATTAATTTATTAATTATTAAAAAAATTACTTAACATCAAGCATACTGTTATTGAAGACTTTAATATTGTTACTAATGATGAAGGTACTGATATTCTAGAAGCCAATATTAGACCTTATAAATCATTTCAAAACCGTTGTCCTATTTGTGGTAAAAAGTGTTCTATATACGACAAAAATTCAACACGACGTTCTTGGAGAGCTCTTGATTTTGCGGGTTTATTGTTTAACTCTTTAGTAATACTTGTAGAGTAATATGTCCTAAACATGGTGTAAAAACAGCGGCAGTTCCGTGGGCTTTTCATGATTCAGCATTTACTAAAGACTTTGAAATGACTGCAACATATACGACTTGCTTTAAAACAAGTCGATGAAGATACAACAAAACAAGAAATTGATTCTTTCTTTTGGCGCTCTATACATAGCGGTATACCTATTTTTAAAAATCTTGCTTATAAAATAAGACGACATGAAAATAATATTTTAAATACAGTAAAAACGAATCTAAGTAATACAAGATTATTTCACGAAATTATTTATCTATTATTTTTGATAACGAGACATTAAACACTTACGGCAAATAAGCTCGCTGAACTTTTGAAGACTTATACCATAGCAACCAGCAAACAGAATAGCTAAAATAAATATAATTATTTCATCGTTTAATAAAGATAATGTTATATCACTTACTTCTAAATGAGTTTTTAAGATTATATATAAGTGTTTGTAAATAAAAATTCCTAAATCATCAATAAAGAAACTTAAAAAAGAAATTACACCAATAAACATAACTAGTTGAGGTAATTCTTTCATTAAACATACAAAAGTTGAACAAGCAAGTTTCCATGTATTTGAATAAGCAACATTTTGCCCTAATTTAATTGTTGTCATAATGTATATCATTAAGAATGTAGTTGCAACAAAGAACGATGTATTAATTATTCTTGATCTTTGTATCATGATTTCGAAATATTCTTGTGTATTGATAATTGATTCTGGTATATCGAAATCAACATTTAAATGAAAGAATATGAATGCAAATAATAATAAGATAAAAGGAAGGGCTACAAAAGTTATAACACCATGAGCATGTTTTGCCGCTTCACTGATCTTTTCTTCTGAAAATTTGTCTACAGCTAAAATTATCGGAAGAGATAACGGTGTAAAGAATAATGTTAAGAAAGATGAAATGATTTTAAAAATTGTCAAAAAGAATTTTTTGGGACAATGAATGAAAGAAGTAAATCCGTAAATAATTGCTACAAGCGACCAAATATAGTTAAATGCTTTTACATTATATGAAAAGAATGCTTCAAAACTAAGATTATTATTAGTATTAATTTGTAAGTTTTGGTCGTCGTTTGTAAAATCAGTCATTTACTTGTTCTCGATGTTTTGTGTTAATTTTGTTGTCAATTTATGTGATATAGTTCACATATAATATTGTAAATTGGTGAATTAATCAACAGAGCTGATAAAAATTTAACCAACTTTTTATTACGGTGTTCATGATAACGCTTTCACGTTCATATTGCAATTTTTTTAAACAAAAAATTGTGATAATCATATAAAAAAAGTCTTAAGTGATGTATAAAATATCAAAATATTGCAACGTTATTGCGTGATGTGGGTTTAGATTCTTAAGCATCCGATCATGTTGTGCTAATAATATTAAGTTTACTTTTTATAAAATATTTTAATTAGCTTTATATTAAGTATAATCATCTGTTTTATAAGCGTTTAATAGAATTTATATCTTTTAAAACGATGTAAACATAAGGCGACTAAAATTCTCTTATAAATTTGTTTTCCTTTTTAAAATTTGTGAAATTTATTGTTAAAATCATTTTTTTTACTTTAAGTTTTTGAGTGTTTTTTTAGATAACAATTTCAATCATAGATAGCAAATTACTTTGTAAACTTGTATAATAAATTTAAATCTCAAATTACCTGTCGGAGTGCCTTTGGGCTGAGATCTTACATAGAAATCCGAATGACCTGCTTAGGATAATGCCTGCGAAGGGAACAGTGTATATGTTTAGTCTATATTGACAGGTGTTTAGCAATTAATGGAAGTAGCAAATATATGTCAATATCATCAAATAGAATTCAAGCACAAAAACAAGCTGAAGAACGTTTAAGTAAATTATCAGCTCATATTTATCCTAATTCAGAAAAGCAATATTCATATATTCCAGAAATTGATGCAAGTGTGTCTTTTAGAAGGGTGTCTTTATCTAATGGTGAGTTTTTAGACTTATATGATACATCTGGAGTTTACGGTGATAAGAATGCAATTTTGGATGTAACTAAAGGTTTAAAACTTCTTCGTGAAAAGTGGCTTAGTGAAAGAGAAGGTTTAGAGATTATTAAAGAAGCAACAGAGTTTGGTGGTATATCTTCATCTAAGGTTACTAGAAAAGCGAAGAATAAAGGAATTACTCAATTAGAACTTGCTAGAAATGGAATTATCACACCTGAAATGCGCTATATCGCTGCAAGAGAAAGCATTGGAGCTGAAGGAGAAGTGTTTACTCCTGAAATGGTTAGAGAAGAGGTTGCAGCCGGGCGTGCAGTAATTCCTGCAAATGTAAATCATCCAGAAGCAGAACCGATGATTATTGGAAGAAAGTTTAAGGTAAAAATAAACTCAAATATAGGGAATTCTGCAGTTAGTTCTTCAATTGCTGAAGAAGTTGAAAAATTAGTATTTAGTGCTATCTATGGTGCAGATACTGTAATGGATTTAAGTACTGGTAACAATATAAATGAGACAAGAGAATGGATTTTAAGAAATTCTCCTGTACCGATTGGTACAGTTCCTTTATATCATGCACTTGAAAAAGTGAATGGTATTGCTGAAAACTTAAATTTTGAGATATTCAAGGAAACTTTAATCGAGCAAGCAGAGCAAGGTGTTGATTACTTTACAATTCATGCAGGATTATTAAAAGATTTTATAAAAATGGCTGCTCGCAGATTAACTGGTATTGTAAGTAGAGGTGGCTCAATTATCGCTAAATGGTGTATGGATCATAATGAAGAGAATTTCTTATACACTAACTTTAGTGAAATTTGCGATGTTTGTGCTCAGTATGACGTTGCTATTTCATTAGGTGATGGCTTAAGACCTGGTTCTTTATATGATGCTAATGATGAAGCTCAGATTTCAGAATTAAAGGTATTAGGTGAGTTAACTAAAATTGCATGGGAAAAAGGTGTGCAGGTTTTAATAGAAGGACCTGGACACGTGCCTTTAGACAAAATAAAAGAGAACATGGAACTACAAATTGAATATTGTCATAATGCACCATTCTATACATTAGGTCCAGTTGTTACAGATGTTGCTCCAGGCTATGACCATTACACCTCTGGTATTGGAGCAGCAATGATCGGATGGTTTGGTACAGCAATGCTTTGTTATGTAACACCAAAAGAACATTTAGGGTTGCCAAAGCGTGATGATGTGCGTGAAGGTTTAATGGCTTATCGTATTGCAGCACATGCGGCTGATGTCGCAAAAGGACATCCTGGTGCTAAAGCATGGGATAATGCTATGAGCAAAGCACGTTTTGAGTTTCGTTGGCAAGACCAATTTGCATTAAGTATTAATCCAGATCTTGCAAAAAGATACTACTACGAAGATATGTCAAACGAATGTAGTCATAACTTTGATTTCTGCTCTATGTGTGGACCGAAGTTTTGTTCAATGAGAATTTCAAAGCAAATTAAAGCACTTGACGACACTCAAAAGTAATCAGCGTTTAAATTGTAGGATTTTAGAATACATATGAATAAGATAATTTTAAGTATTGCTGCTACAGATCCTAGTAATGGAGCTGGTATTACAGCAGATTTGCAGACTATTAGAAATTTTGGTTGTCAAGGAATGGGAGCAATAACAGCTGTTACTGCTCAAAATACTAAGCATGTATATTCTGTAAATGCTGTTAAAAAAAAGGTGTTTTCAGATCAATTAAATGCATTGTTGTCAGACTCATTTAATATAGATGCCGTAAAGATTGGATTGATACCTAATAAAAAGATCTTAAAAGAGATTGTTGCATTTATAAAATGTCTTCGTGGTATAAATGACGAATTATATGTTGTGTTAGATCCTGTGCTTGGTTCTACCAGCGGCGACTCTTTAATCGATTATGATATTAGTTATTTAACGAAGAAACTTCTACCATTAGTTGATGTAATTACTCCAAATATTCATGAAGCACAAAGATTATTTGGTACTCAAATAGATTTTTCATCTATGGATGGTTTTAAATCTTCTATGCAGTCAATAGCACTGAAGTGCTTTAACTGTGGTGTTAAAGCTATTTTAATTAAGGGTGGTCACTTAGATGATTATGTATTAGGTAATGGTTTATCTAGAACAGTAGTTATTGACACTTTAATTTTACAAAACGAATTAGCTTCTCCATACTATTTCTTATCTTTAAAAAAGAAGTTTAAGAAAGGAGCAAGTGATGTACATGGTACAGGGTGTATTTTAGCATCAGGATTAGCTTCTATGCTTGCTAAGGGACATACTGTTTTAGATTCATATGCATTCGTTAAAGCATATATCAATCAAGGTATAGAAGAAAGTTATTTGCTTGGAGAAGAACAACGTCACTTTATGCACCGTCCTTATGAATCTGATATTCGATTCTTCCCATGTATGGCAAAGACCTTTGAAGAAATTGAAGCATTTTCGTTTAACAAGGATGATGACGGTTTTGATAAATGTCCAGAGAAATTAGGTTTATATCCAGTTGTTGATAGCAGTAATTGGATATTAAAATTATGTAAAGCTGGTGTGAAGACCATGCAGCTTCGTATCAAAACTTATAAGGATGAAAAGTTTTTAAGAAGTGAAATCAAGAAAGCTGTTGAATATGGAAATAAATACAATGCTCGTGTATTTATTGATGATTTCTGGGAATTGGCTCTTGAATACAAGGCATATGGTGTTCATTTGGGACAAAGTGATTTAGATTCGGCAGATCTTAAACTATTAAAACTTCATGGTATTAGATTAGGTATTTCTACTCATGGATATGGAGAAATAGCAAGAGCTTTGTTAGTAAAGCCTAGTTATGTTGCTTTAGGTCATATATTTCCAACAAACTCTAAGGTTATGCCTTCTGCTCCTCAAGGTGTTTTACGTTTGAAGTACTATGTAAAACTTCTTCAAGGTTATTATCCAACAGTTGCAATTGGTGGAATTAAGCTTGAGAATCTTAATAATGTTATGGAAAGTGAAGTTGGTTCAATAGCTGTTATAACAGCTATTACCCAAGCTGAAAATGTAGATGAAACTATTAAGATTTGGCTTGAGGCTGTAGAGGGAAAAAAAGAACAAATTGATGCAGTAACAAATGATGAAACAATAATTAATTCAGTTTCAAAACAAGAAGATAATACAACTGAAGAGAATAAAGATGAACAATAGATATTGTCGTCAAATTGAGCTTGTTGACCAAGATAAATTGAATGGCTCAAGTGTAATTTGTATTGGAGCAGGCGGAGTTGGTGTTCCTTTTTTGATGTATATTGTTTCTAGTGGTGTAGGCCAAGTTTTTGTTTTTGATGATGATGAGATTTGTTTACATAATTTACAAAGGCAATTTATCTATACAGAAGATGAGATCGGATCTAATAAGGCAGAAACAATTTCAAGAAAGCTTTTGAACCGAAACAGTAAAGTTAAGGTTAAGGCTTTTAATGAACGTGTTACAGCCAAAAGATTAGATGCTATTGTTCAAAGTGTTAATGATAAAAGTAAAGTGTTAATAGTTGACTGCAGTGACAACTATGAAACTATGCTTTTTAGTCATGATTATGCACTACATAATCATCTTAAGTTTTTGTATGGTTCTGCAGAGGTTTTACAAGGTTTAGTATCGTTTTATGATTATGAAGATGATGATTATTTAGAACAGTACGGTTGTTTAAGATGCTTAGGTTTTAAAACAAATGTTGAAAAAGCTTCAAATCAAATATTAGGACCTGTTGCTGGAGTTATTGGAGCTTTTATGGCAGAACAGACTCTACAAATATTGTCAGGAAATATAAAGAATAACTATTTATACGGAAAAATAATGTTCTATCAAATGGGGAAAATAAAGTACCTAGTATTAGATGGTGATAATGAATGTAAACATAAGGCTAATTGATAGGTTATTATATGAATATCAAGTTAAATGAAGAAGATGTAAGTATAGAATGTACAACTCTTAAGGAACTGCTAGATCTGTACGTAAAAGAGTTGCCTGTTAATTATGCAGTTGCAATAAATTCAAAAATAATACCTAAGACAGAGTACGAGAATACTTTATTGCATGAAAATGATGAAGTTGAAATATATTCCTTTGTGGTTGGTGGCTAAGTTATGAATATAGATAAATTAAATGAAGTAAATAAAAATGATGATTTAGAAATAGGTGGTCATAAATTCTCATCACGTCTTTTTACAGGAACAGGTAAGTTTGCAAGTAGTGATATATTGACTAAAGCAATTGAATCATCAGGGTCTCAGTTGGTAACTATGGCTGTTAAGAGATGTGACTTTAAAGATGGAAAGGATGCTATATTACCAGCTTTAAAGAAGTTAGGTGTTAATTTACTTCCAAATACATCTGGTGCAAGAAATGCAAAAGAGGCTATTTTTGCTGCCCAACTTGCAAGAGAAGCATTAGGTACAAAATTTATAAAGGTTGAGATTCATCCAGAACAAAGATATTTACTTCCTGATCCTATTGAAACTTACGAAGCTACAAAAGAATTAGTGTCTCAAGGTTTTATTGTTATGCCTTATTGTAGTGCCGATCCTGTTTTATGTTTAAGATTAGCAGAAGTTGGAGCTCATGCTGTTATGCCACTTGGTTCAATGATTGGTAGTAATAAAGGTTTACAAACATTAGCAATGCTTAAGGTTATTATTGCACAAAAACAAGTTCCTGTAGTTATAGATGCAGGTATAGGGGCTCCTAGTCATGCTTGTTATGCCATGGAGTTAGGTGCAGATGCTTGTTTAGTAAACACAGCAATCTCTGTTGCTAGAAATCCTGTAATGATGGCTAAAGCTTTTGCAGATGCTGTTAAAACAGGGCGTAATGCATATTTAGCTGGTTTGGGAGCTGAAAGTGATTGTGCACACGCAACAAGTCCACTCGATGCATTTTTAAAAGAATTAAAGCAATAGTTAATAAAAGTAATAGTATAGTTGTATTTTGTATAAACAAATAACTAATTAAATGTTAAGGGAAATATAATAGTTTGCTTTGCTGTTATATTTAAAGTAAAAATGAGTTTTTATGACGAAATAATAAAAGAAGACCTATTAAAGTATGTTGAATTAATTGATTCAAGTACTGATTATGATGTTAATAGAGCTTTGCAAAAAAGTAAAAACGGAGATGCTTTAGATTTATATGATTTTATGGCGTTATTATCTCCGAAGGCTACCTCTTACATTTCAGAAATGGCTGTTTTAGCAAAGAAATATACAAGAAACAGGTTTGGTAATGGTGTTTCTATGTATGTTCCTTTATATCTGTCAAATCTATGTACCAATAATTGTAAATATTGTGGATTTGCTGCTCATAACAAGTTTCCAAGAAAGGTGTTAAATGCTGAAGAAACTAGAGCTGAATGTGAAGCAATAAAAAAGCTTGGTTATGAAAATATATTAGTAGTAACAGGCGAAAATGAAAAACGATGTGGTATCGATTATTTTAAAGAAATGCTTCCGATAGTGGAAGAATACGCAAAGTATATGATGATAGAGGTGCAACCTCTTACAACGGACGAGTATAAAACTTTAAAAAAACTTGGTCTTGATGCTGTAATGGTTTATCAAGAAACTTATAATCAGGATTGTTATAAGGAAAATCATTTAAGTGGAAAGAAGACTGACATGCGTTATCGTATGGAAACGCCTGAACGAATAGGTGAAGCTGGTATTGATAAAGTTGGTATCGGGGCTTTACTTGGTTTATACGATTGGAAAGCGGATACAGTTGCTTTAGCTAAGCATTTACTTTATTTAAGAAAACACTATTGGCAAATGAGAGTTAGTTTGTCTTTTCCGAGATTAAGACCTGCAGCGGGTAATGTTGAGATTAAGACTCCTGTTAGTGATTTAGAAATGATTCAGATTCTTTGTGCTTGGCGTTTGTTTGATAACGAGCTTGAAATATCTATATCAACTCGTGAAAACTCTAGATTTAGAGATGTTATTACTCCTATAGTGATTACTTCTATAAGTGCCGAATCAAGTACTCAGCCTGGAGGGTATGCAAATAAGGAAGAACAACTCCCTCAATTTATTATCAACGATGATAGAAGTGTTGCGGAAGTTGTACAGGCTTTAAAGTTAAATGGATTAGAACCAATATTTCATGAGACAAGGTCGTCTATAGTAATATGATCCTACTTAAGTCATAAAAAGAATTAAGTAAGCAAAAAGATCTTGCAAATAAAAGATGATGTACTAAAATTGCAATGTTTAATATTTTTCATAAACATTGCTTTTTTATTTTATGAAAATTTAAAGAATAAGTTTTAAGTTTAACAAAGTGCGTCGATACTTGGTGTGTATCACCACTATGAGGTTAATGAAATGCCAGTAATTACTCTTCCAGATGGAAGTAAAAAGAATTTTGATAGTCCCGTTTCTATTTACGAAATTGCACAAAGCATTGGCCCTGGTTTAGCTAAAGTTTGTGTAGCAGGTAAAGTAGACGGTGTGTTAGTTGATGCTTGTGACAAAGTTAGTGAAGATGCTCAAGTTAGTATCATTACTCCAAAGGACCAAGAAGGTGTTGAGATTATTAGACACTCTTGTGCTCACTTATTAGGTCATGCAATTAAGCAATTGTGGCCAAATGTTAAGATGGCTATCGGTCCTGTTATCGATAATGGTTTCTACTATGATGTAGATTTAGATCAACCATTAAGTGAACAAGACTTAGAAACTCTTGATAAGAGAATGCATGAATTAGCAAAGCAAAACTACGAAGTTATCAAAGAAGTAGTTACATGGGATAGAGCTCACGAAGTTTTTGGTGAAAGAGGTGAATCTTATAAGCAATTAATCTTAGAAGAAAATATCTCTCATGATGATACTCCTGCTTTATACCATCACCAAGAATATATTGACATGTGTCGTGGTCCACACGTACCTAATATGAAATTCTGTAATCACTTTAAGATTACTAAGTGCTCAGGTGCTTATTGGAGAGGTGATGCTAACAATAAGATGTTACAAAGAATTTATGGTACAGCTTGGGCTGATAAGAAAGACTTAGAAGCTTATTTAAAGAGATTAGAAGAAGCTGCTAAGCGTGACCATAGAAGAATTGGTGTACAACAAGACTTGTATCATATGCAACCTGAAGCTCCAGGCATGGTGTTCTGGCATAATGATGGTTGGACTATCTTCAGAACATTAGAAGCATTTATTAGAGAAAAACTTCATGAATACAAGTATCAAGAAGTAAAAGGTCCATTTATGATGGATAGAGTGTTATGGGAACGCTCAGGTCACTGGGAAAAATACCATGATGCTATGTTTACAACAAGTTCTGAAAACAGATTATATGCTATTAAGCCTATGAATTGTCCCGGTCACGTTCAGATCTTTAATCAAAAGTTACATTCATACCGTGATTTACCAATTCGTATGAGTGAATTTGGTAGCTGTCACCGTAACGAACCATCAGGTTCATTGCACGGCTTAATGCGTGTAAGAGGCTTTACACAAGACGATGCTCATATCTTCTGTACTGAAGATCAAATCATGAGTGAAGTTAGTGGTTGTATAAAGATGGTTTATGATATTTATTCAACATTCAATTTCACAAATGTTGATGTTAAATTATCAACTAGACCTGAAAAGAGAATTGGTGATGATGCAATGTGGGATCGTGCAGAACGTGATTTAGCAGAAGCATTAACACAAAACGGTTTAGAGTTTGAATATCAACCTGGTGAAGGTGCGTTCTACGGTCCTAAGATTGAATTTACATTACATGACTGTTTAGGTAGAGCATGGCAATGTGGTACTGTTCAATTAGACTTCTTCTTACCTGGTAGATTAGATGCACACTACATTGGCGAAGATGGTGAAAAGCATACACCTATTATGATTCACCGTGCAATTTTAGGTTCTTTAGAAAGATTTATTGGTATCTTAACTGAAGAATATGCAGGTTTCTTCCCAACATGGTTAGCTCCAATGCAAGCAGTTGTAATGGGTATTACAGATTCTCAAGCTGAATACGTACAACAAGTTGCAGAAGAATTAGATGCTGCAGGTATCAGAGTTAAGCCAGACTTAAGAAATGAAAAGGTTGGTTTCAAGGTTAGAGAACATACAATGATGCGTGTTCCTTACATGTTAGTTTGTGGTGCTAAGGAAGTTGAGTCTAAGACTGTTTCAGTTAGAACAAGAAAAGGCGAAGATTTAGGATGTTTTGCAATTTCAGACTTGATTTCTTTAATAAAAACAGATATCATGTCACGCGGAATTCAAAAGGTGGAGGATTAGACCATTAATAACGTAAAAAAAGGCGGCAAACAGCCCAATAAAACCAAGATAAATGGTGAAATTAAGTATCCAAAGGTACGCTTAATTGGTATCGATGGTGAGGCAATTGGTATTGTAAGTTCAGATGAAGCATTTGATCTTGCTACTAAAGAAGGTGTTGATTTGGTTGAAATAAGCCCAAATGCAGAACCTCCTGTATGCCGTATTATGGATTATGGTAAATCTCTCTACGAGAAAGAAAAAGCTCAAAAAGAGCAAAGAAAAAAGCAAAAGCAGGTGCAGGTTAAAGAAATTAAATTCAGACCTGCAACTGACGAGGGCGATTATCAGGTAAAACTACGCAACCTGATTCGTTTCTTAGAAGGCGGTGACAAGGCTAAGGTAACAATGCGTTATCGTGGTCGTGAAATTGCTCACCAAGACATCGGGCTTGCACTTTTGAAGCGTGTAGAAAAAGAACTATGCGAAGAAAGAGGAATAGCAGTGGTAGAGTCAGCATCAAAGTTTGAAGGTCGCCAAGCTGTCATGGTGTTATCACCGAAAAAAAAGTAGTAAACTAGGGGATTTGCAAGCGTCGTAAGACCTCCCTATTTATTTTGTTTAACATTCAATTGCGGAGTTTATAACAATGCCTAAGATGAAAACCGATAAGGGTGCTCATAAGCGCTTTAAGAAGACAGCTAATGGCTTCAAGTGCAAGCACTGTAACCTACGTCATATTTTGACTAAGAAATCTACAAAGCGTAAGCGTCATTTACGTGCTATGTCTATGATCAATAAGTCTGACTTAAAAGCAGTACTTAGAATGTTACCATACGCTTAATAGAAGGAGTTAGTTAAAATGGCAAGAGTAAAACGCGGTGTTACCGCTCATGCACGTCATAAGAAGATTTTAAAGGCTGCAAAGGGTTATTATGGTGCTCGTTCACGTACATATCGTGTAGCAGTTCAAGCTGTTACAAAAGCTGGCCAATACGCTTACCGTGACCGTCGTCAAAAGAAACGTGAGTTCCGTCAATTATGGATCGTACGTATCAATGCAGCGGCTCGTCAAAATGGTTTATCATACAGCAAGTTTGTATGTGGCTTAAAGAAGGCTTCAATTGAAATCGATCGTAAGATCCTTTCAAATATCGCTATTCACGATAAGTCTACATTTGCAGTATTAGTAGAAAAAGCAAAAGCTGCTCTATAATACTTCTTCATTGTAAAAAAATATAATATAAGAGGACGTAAGTCCTCTTTTTTATTTTTAATAATATTTACATTTAGATTTGTAAATGTAAAAGTTGTTTGTTCTAATAATATATCTAATTAACAAAATATATTGTTATAGTCTTTTTGTAAAACAGAGTTTTTGTAAATAATAGATACTAATAATTAGTTGTTTCTGTGGGTTAAAATTAATAAAAAGAGATATTGTTCTCTTTTTATTGATTTTTATATTCTTGTAAATTGAAGTCATAACTATATAAAGTTAAAATTGAAATAAGTTAACTTTTTTATTTATATAGTGTGGTACCCCTTATGAGAGATTTTGCTGACGTTGAAGGTTCTCAAATTTTGCGAGAAGAATATGATAAAGGTTTAGAATTTTTAAAAGGAAAAAATAAAGATTATAAGAAAGCAACTACATGTTTTAGAAAAGCAGCGGTTGCTGGTAATCCTTTGGCTTCATATCGTTTTGCAATATGTTTATCTTTAGGCTTAGGTGGAAAGAAACCAGATGACCAAAGAGCAATTGGCTGGTTGTTAAAGGCAGTTGACGCTGAAGTTGCTGAAGCGGTAAGAGAATATGCTCTATGTCTTATAAATGGATTTGTCGTTAGACAAGATACAGTAAAAGGACTTGAGTATCTTAATAAGGCTATCGAACTTGGAAGTTCTCAAGCTAAGGTTGATTTGGCCGATTATTATATTTCTTTAAATGAGAGTGGAAATACGGTAGATACTGATAAGGTTGAAGAACTTTTATCTACTGCTCTTAAGGAAGGTAATGCAAAGGCTGCTAATCTTCTTGGAGTAATAAATGGTAAAGGCATGCTTGGTTTTACAGAGAACGCTGACAAAGCTTTTGAATATTTTAAGCAAGCAGGAGAACTTGGTTTAGATAAAGCATTCTTTAATGTTGCTTATATGTTAGATGAGAAATATAAAGCAAATCCAACAGAAGAACTAGTACCTCAAATTATCTCTTATTATGAAAAAGCTAAGAGCTCAGGTTTCTTAGCTGCATATCAAGAATTAATATTTATTTATTGTGACCAAATATATGGCCTGTGTGACAATGTAAAGGCAAAGATGTTATTTGTAGAATTTGTAAATGAATGTAATAAGCCACTTGAATTTGATTTAGATTGTATTATTCAACCTTTAGATCGTATTGATGATTTTGAGGGTAAAAAGAAATTATTTAAACAACTGATAGATTCTATAAAACCTAAATAATATAAGTTTTTGAATTTGTTGTAGGTAGTATTTATTTAATTTTTTTTTATGTGGTAGTAGATAGTATGGGGAAATATATTTTATTTTTATGTGCTGTAATATTTGCATTGTATTCATATTGCAGTGTAATGTCAGGACATTTTTTTGAAGACGGAAGTTTAAAAGCAGGGTTAGTAAAAGTTCTTTCTAATTATATACAACCTAAATGTTCGCAAAAAGTGCTCTCATATGATGTTCACTATTTTAATAATTTAGGTATGGACTTTATTAAGGTTACGTCTAATAATGATAATAAAAATTTTGTAGTTCAAAAGTTTGGTGATAAGTGGGAAATAGAAGATGGTGATTCACATTTTCCAAAATATAATTCATCAGATACATTAGCATCCTTAATAGGTGTAGGTACTGTAAAGCTTTGTCAAATTAAGGAAGGATTAAAGTAGTATTAATACTGTATTAGAGTATCAGACTAAAGGCCAAACAATTGTTTGGCTTTTTGTTTATGGGTAAAACAAAATATCTTTTGTTGTCTAACTCTGAATGTTACTGAGATTGGTATCAAACAAATTTTTAATTTTACAATAGTGTATGATAGGAGAAATATTACAGATGTAATAACTTTGTCATCAGATACTTTTTCATTACTTTAAAAAGGATAGCCTTGTAAACAGTATTGAAGTGTTTCTAATAAGTTGAAAGAATTAAACTTATTATATTTTTATAGGTGAAAAAAATAAACCCCTAAACTTTTGTTTAGAGGTGAAATCGTGCATAGCACGCGGGATAAAACTGATCACTTTATATGCTGCAAGTCGTGTGCCAAACTTGGTAATAATTTTTATAAAATCTTAAAAAATTTTATGTAATAATTTTAAACCCTTGAAAAATAAGCTTTTAAGAGTTTGCTTGAATTGTTAAAGAGTATTTGCTACTCATTTTGTTTATTTTTAATATACTAAAAATTAATTTTACAGTGTTTGCTAATTGCAATAGATTATACAAAATACAAATAATAAGCATTATGCAAAAGTTGATTGATTTTGTGAAATGCATATAATTTGCATATTGCATTTATTATGCATTTTGTAACATGAGATTTGTTGGAATATAAAGTACTATATTATTTTAAAGCAACCCGATTTATTTTACATGTATGACTTTATTTAATGAATCTGTTTTTAAAATAATAAGCGTACATCTTGTGTACGCTTATGTTATTGAAACTGGTTTTATATAATTTGATTTATTTTGTTTTTCAGTTCTTTCCCAAGTGCTTATACAACTCCAAAATACTTTTTAGAGATTTCCAATCTTTCTTCAACAGGAAGATTAGGGTGTTTTTTAACAAAAGATTCAATAAAACGAAGTCTTGGTAGCAATCCAACCCCATTTGCTATTTGTATTGCTAGCCCAGGTCTTGCATTAAGTTCTAGCAATAACGGACCACGTATCTTATCAAGTACTATATCTGTACCAATATAGCCAAGTTTGGACATGTCGTAGCAACTAGCTGCTATTTTTAATACATCATTCCATAAAGGAACTTTTAGTTCGTTTAACGGTTTATTTGTATTAGGGTGAATTTGTATTGGTAAATTCTTTTGA
The DNA here is from genome assembly GCA_036311285.1 of Ruminobacter sp. Classification (GTDB taxonomy): domain Bacteria; phylum Pseudomonadota; class Gammaproteobacteria; order Enterobacterales; family Succinivibrionaceae; genus JAXJQF01. The sequence goes on from JAXJQF010000003.1 coordinate 15,659, forward strand.
ACAGCTCTAATTGCTTGTCCTGTTCTTAAGCATAAACCTACACCTACAGCACCTTGGTGTAAGTTTGCCTTTCCTTCTGATTCAGCGGTTGATAGACGCATCATTGCCATAACAGGGTAACCTTGGAATACAATTACACGTACATCTGGAACACCTTCATAGCTGAAACCTTTAAACACATCATCAAAATTAATAAGATCTTCTATTAAGGCAAAGTCTTGTTTTCCACCTAAAGAGAATAATCCTGCTAGTATGTTAGAGATATGTCTTTCTAGGTCAGAAGCATTTAAAACTTGTCCATTAGGTTTGTAATATAAGTTGTTTTCAGATTTGACGATAACAAGGATGCCTTTACCACCTGAACCATGTGCAGGTTTAATACAAAATCCATTATGTCCTTCAGTAATTTTTGTAATGTTTTTAACATCGTATTGGTGCTTGATAGAACCAATAAGATTTGTAGTATTAACATTATTTTTAATTGCTAATTCTTTAGTTAGCAATTTGTTGTCAACTAAAGGATATAATGAACGTTTGTTATATCTACCAATGTAATTAACATTACGTTGGTTCATTCCCATTATACCTAATCTATTTAGAGTAAAAGGGGAACAGTATTTGCTGAATAATCCCATTTTTACTCCTTGTTTAGATTCTTAGCTTCTTTTTTTAATCTGTCAGCCTCTAATTCTTTACCTTCATTTAATTGAGAAATTTCAGAAGCTAAAGGTTTAAATCTCTTTAATTCGCTTAAACGATATCCTGTATAGTTACCAACTAGTAGGATGATTGCAAGTATTACAAATTGAAGACCTAAGTAATTAAACGTAAAGTGTTGGATAGCTTGGTTGTTCATAGCTAAGTATGCAAGAACAGCTACTAATAATGAACCACCACCTTGAATTAATACTTCCTTATAACCTTCTTCTTCCCATAGAATTGACATTCTTTCGATTGTCCAAGCTAGAATAATCATTGGGAAGAATGTAATTTTGATGCCGTCAGATAGTCCGATTTCATAAGTGAAGAAGCTTAAGAAACCTATAATTGCAATAACACATATTATTACCGTCGATATTCGGGCTACTAGCAATAGATTCAAATAAGATAACCATGAACGAATAATTAAGCCAATACCAACGATTGAGATAAAGCCAATTAAACCAAGGACTAGATCTGTTTGTAAAAATGCCATTGCTATTAAGATAGGCATGAATGTACCAGAGGTTTTTAAGCCTGCGATAATTCTTAAAAGCACAACAATTAAAACACCAATTGGAATTAGCAAAATTGTTTTAAATACAGCTTGTTCTTCAATAGGAAGGTTGTTAACACTAAAGTCAAAGGTTGATTTATTGTCAGCTTTGTCTGCTTCTTGCTTAAGTTTAAATGCTTTTGAGTCGCTTAAGAAGTTTCTAACTATTGAGAAAGTAACGCGTGAATTGGAACCACCTGTAATATCAATTAAAGATTTTGCGCCTCTATCCCAAATGAATAAGTTCTTTGATTTGCTTGGAGCATCTGCTGTTGGATCGAAGATTACGTATTCATTTTTTTCATCAAATACCGCAATATATGGATCTAATTTAAGGTTACGTCTACCATCTTCTAAGTTTAGAGCTTTTATTTTTTTGGCAGAGATGTTTGCTAAGTTTAAGCATGCAACAACGATATCTACTTTACTCATAGATTCTTGTAAAAGTTCGTAGTTTTGGTCTTGTTTCTTTAATTCATTAAAGATTTCTCTTGTTAGAGAGAATGCATCACTACTTTTTTTGTAAGCTTCATTTTTAATGTTTTTTAAAGCAGTTAATTGAGGTTCAGGTATTACTAGGTCAGGAATACTAGGAACAACCATCATTGATTGAGAAAAATTCTCATCAGCAAGCATTTCTAATCGATAATATAAAACTTGAGGACCTACGGCGTGTCTTTTTGTCCATACAGCATGAATGTTTCCTTTGTTGTCATCTGTATATGTGTAACCATAGTCTGGACTAGCAGTAGTTTCGTTTACTATTTTAAAACCTGGTTGAGATTCAGGTAATACTAATGAAACTTTAACAGGTTTGTTTATGTCTTCATCAGCGTCAAAGCTAATTTTTGCTTCAATTTCCCATGCTACGTTTTTGTCACTAGGGAACCATGGTATGTGATTATATTCATGCTGTAAAACGATTAAAGCAATACCTGTTAGAAATAACAATGCAACAACTAGGTAATAAACTCCACGACGAACCATATTTTATATCTCTCTAATTTTCTTGATGTTTTTATTTAACTATTAAAAATATAAATCCTTGTTGTGTTACCAACAAAGATTTACGTTGTTTCAATTATTTTTCAGACTTTGTTGTTTCTTTTGAAGTCTTTGTTTCTTTTTTCTTAGAGGTTTTTGCTTTTTCAGACTTTACACTTATTGTTGTTGTGTTTGAAACATTTTCGTTTAAGTCTTTTTTCTTTGCTTGGATTACTTTTTCGGTTTGAGTATCCTTGTCTTTTACAACATCTCTACTATTTGGTATAAACTTGTTATCCTTGTCTATTTTTAATCCACCGATTGAGTTTCTGTTTACAAGCTTGCCTTGTACATGCTTTTTAGATACATCAACGATTGCTATGTCTTTAATAAACTCTCTACCAATAAGTAGGGCGTATTGCATGTTACTTCTATCTGTTAGTGAGAAGCTAGAAGAACCTGCGTAGTTACCAATTTTAAATGATAATTTAACTACAGGGCGCTCAATTACTTCACCATTTGTGCTAGCTTGTTTGATTCTAGCGTATCTAACTAATGGAGCCTCAACTGTAATTGAGTTTTTGTTGTTTAGAGGGATGTTGAAGCGATACCACTTCTTTCCATCTCTTTCAAATAGTTCAATGTCTGTTGCGCTGATTGATGAAACGCTAGCACCACTATCAATTCTACTTTCAAAGCTAATGTCGGCTTCACGGATATAAATCCACTCAACTTCACCAAGAATCATCTTGCCGTCAGAAATTTTTGTATTTTGATCTACTACATTTAACATTTGAGGTTTCTCTTCTGTTAATGAATTATTCTTTTTCTTTAATTGCTTAGTAATATTAGATAATTCAGAGTTTTGTTCTTCTAATAACTTGGTTGTTTTATCTAGCATTGTTAAACATGTATTTAATGTTTTTTCATTGTTTGTTGCAACGCTATTGAGTTTTGTATCTAAACTGTTAATGTTATCAGCAACGTTGTTTAATGAAGTTTTGTGCTCTTCTAAATTAGAAACAACAACAGGAGCAAGGTCTACTTTTTCTTCGGTAGTGCTGTTACACCCAGACATTGCAGAAAGGCATATTGCTAATGTTAATGTTTTAAATATTTTGTTCATTTTTTTATCCTTTTTTATGAGCAATAAATACAGCTCTTGTAGGGGCTTGGTAGCCTTCAATTGTCTTTGTTGGATCGGTTGGATCTAAAAAGTCTTCCAACGATTCTGTTATCATAAGCTCGGTCTTTCTTTGTTCTTCGGTAGTTGTCATTTCGACACTTACAACTCTAACATCAACAAAACCACATCTTTTTAATAAATTTTCTAATGCTTTGGTTGATGGAATATACCACACATTAGGCATCTTTGCATATCTGTCCTTTGGTATTAGTACTGTATTTTCATCACCATCTACAACTAATGTTTCAAGGACAAGCTCTCCTTTAGGCTTTAATTGAGCTTGTAATTGATATAGATGGTCAATAGGGCTTCTTCTATGGTATAAAACCCCCATTGAGAATACTGTATCAAATGCTTGTAATGCAGGAAGTTGTTCAATACCTAAAGGTAGTAAAGTTATATTATCTTTTATGTTGTTGTTAAATGAACGTTTTAATAGTTCAAATTGAGCAACGAACAAAGCACATGGGTCGATACCTATTACTTGTTTAGCACCTTCTCCCATCATGCGCCACATATGATATCCATTACCACATCCTACATCTAAAATTGTTCTATCTTTTAAAGGAGTGATAAATTCTAATAATCTATCCCATTTTTTAAAGCTTCTCCATTCAGATTCGATGGTTTGTCCAAAGAACTTAAATGGACCTTTTCTCCATGGCATGTATTCTTTAAAAAGGTTATTAAGCATCTCTGCTTGACGTGGGCTGATTTCATCTTCTTTACCAACTGTTACATAGTCAGTGCAAAAATCATAAGATGATGATGAAATTGACGCAGTTCTTTCTAATACCTTTATATATTTTTTAAATTCGTCACCTTCTTTTGAGCTCAAAAACTCTTCTAGTTGCGAAGGTAAACATTTTAACCATGCATCTAGCTTATCTTTAGTTGCTATGTTTGCTAAAAAACTATTCCATGGAGCGTATAACATAAAACCTCTTATTTAATCGCTATAATAGAACCAAAGTTTAAGCATTGGAACCATACTTCACTATGTTTAAAGCCTACAGCACTTAATCTGTTTTTATGCTCTTGTACGGTATCAGATATAAGTACATTTTCAATTGAACTTCTTTTTTGACTAATTTCTAGCTCGCTATAGCCATTTGCTCTTTTGAAATCTAAATGAAGTTCATCCATAGTGTTTTGTATAACTTGATCTTCAAATTTAAATTTTTCACTTAATACTAATATTCCACCAGGATTTAATGCATCATAAATCTTTTGAACAAGGGAATGTCTTTCGTTAGGAGTGATAAATTGTAGTACAAAATTAAGTACTACTATAGAAGCATTTGATAATTCACATTTAGTGATGTCATTTAATTGGATTGATGTTTTAACATCACTCTTATATGCGTTAATTATATTTTGAGCTCTGCTTACCATTGCTTCGGAGTTGTCTATTCCTATAACATGGCAATTACTTGGAGCGTGATTACGCATTTCTAATGTACAAGCTCCTAAGCTGCATCCTAAGTCATAAAGATTAGTATTATTTTTAGCATACTTCTCTGTAAGCATACCTATTGTTTGTACTATATTTGAGTATCCTGGAACAGAACGTTTGATCATGTCGGGAAAAACGTTGGCTACGGTTTCATCAAATCTAAAATCACCGAGTTGTGCTCTTGGTACTGCAAAAATGTTATCTTTGTTTGAATGCATATTAAATCCTATATAATTTCGCTAATTATACCAAATTATCAGTATATTTTCATAAAACACTTTAAATTTTATTTCTTATCATTTGATATATAGAAATGTGTAATATTATTAGTAATATTAGTGAACATATAAAAGAGACTTTTTTATTTTCTAAACAGTTAAGATTTGTTTAAATGTTATGCTTAAAATCCCTTATTAGAATCTTTTTAATGGAAATGTTAAAGTTTTTTAATTCTAGTTCGTTATATGGTTATAAGACAGACAAACGCGCTAAATACAAAGATGAATAACATGATAAAACTTCTCTTTTATTTAGCCTAAAGACAAAGATAGAGAGGTCCATCATGGCTTTATATGTAAATACAAATATCAGTTCTAAGAACGCTCAACGTATGTTGGCTAATTCAACCAATTCTTTAGACACTTCATACAAGAGATTAGCTTCAGGTTTACGTATTAACAGTGCAAAAGATGACGCAGCAGGTTTACAAATTTCTAACCGTTTAACATCTCA
>JAXJQF010000004.1:0-12523 GCA_036311285.1 Ruminobacter sp.
ACTTTTTTTTCTAAAAAAGATAAATATTTTTTAAAGGAGATCATTGATTTTAAAGGAGAAGAAGAATATAAATTTTTTGAAAATTTTTTAATATGATTTTAAAATTTACTAAATATTATTGTGAGAAACTCTAAAGACGGGAAGCTTTGATTGTTTGGGGCAGATAAAATAGTTAAATATTCTTTTGACTATTTTATGATTTTTATATATTATACGCGTACTATGCAAAAAGTAAGAATTCCACAAATGGTGGATCCTGTACGATCTGCAGCTAAAAGACTTACTTATAAAGGGATTATACCTAAAGAAAAGTTATTAAGGTTGTCAGATATCGTAAAAATATTAACAGATATTGATGTTGAGTTATCATTTTCTGTTGATTTGCAAGGAATGACTGTAATTGAGGGCAATGTTGGTACATCTGTGAAGTGTGAATGTCAACGTTGCGGAGAATTATTTAATTTTGATATAGAGACTGATTTAGTTTATTCTTCGGATGAAGAAAAAGCTAAGAAATTAGGATTGTTTGACAATTATGATTTTATAAGTCAAAACGAGTTCGGCGAAGTTGATTTATATAATATGATTGAAGATGAACTAATTTTATCGCTTCCAACCGTTATTATGCATGAGGAATGCGAAGACGAAGCTTATGGAAGTGAAGTTTATGTATCAGGTAAGATTGAAGAAAAACCAAACCCATTTGCAGTTTTGAGTGTATTGAAGAGTAAGAAGTAGTAGGAGAAAGGCAATGGCCGTTCAGCAAAATCATAAGTCACGTTCACGTCGCGATATGCGTAGATCACATGATGCTTTATCAGCACCAGCAGTAACATTAGAAAAGGCTACAGGTGAATACCATTTACGTCACAATGTAACTGCAGATGGTTACTATCGTGGTCAAAAAGTTGTTAAAACAAACAAGGAATAACAGATAGAGTTATACCTTGAAAGAATATAGTATTTCTATAGATCTTATGGGGGGTGACCAAGGCCCTCTTACATCAGTGCCTGCAGTAAAGCAGGCATTGAGTTATATTTCGGGTACAAATTTTAATTTGTATGGTGATGAAAGAATAGTTCTTGATTTATTGAAAACTCATAAGCTTTTTAATAACTCAAGGGTTAATTTTTATCACTGCGAAGGTGTAATAACCAATGAAGATAATGTTTTACATGTTCTTCGTAAAGGAAAAAATTCATCTTTGTGGAAGGCTATTGAGTCAGTTGCGAAGAATGATAGTAATGGGGTTGTAACCTCTGGTTCAACTGCTGCTCTAGTTTCCATATCTAATTATTTATTAGGTAATATTAGTAATGTACATAGAAGTGCATTAGTTCAGATACTGCCAACCTTAAATAAAAAAGGGACAGTTTTTCTTGATTTGGGAGCTAATATGCAGACAGATGCAAGAATGCTGTTACAATATGCTATAATGGGCAGGATTTTATCTAATAAGATTCTTGGCATCGAAAATCCTCGTATCTCGCTTTTGAATGTAGGCGTTGAAGAATCGAAAGGAACTAAATTGGTTCAAGAAGCTTCTTCTTTGATAAGTAGTGATAAGAATAATAATTTTGTTGGCTATGTTGAGGGTAATGATATCTTTGGTAACAAAACGGATGTTATTGTTACAGATGGATTTACAGGTAACATAACGTTAAAAACTGCAGAAGGTTTATATAACATGATGCAGAACAAAATTAGCGACGGAAGTAAAACTTCTGTATTGCTTAGTTTGATAAAATATTTTTACAAGCGGAAGATAGGTTTTATGCAACCTGATAAATTCAACGGAGCTTGTCTGTTAGGGACAAATGGTGTCGTTGTAAAGAGTCATGGTGGAGCAAATAATGAAGCGTTCATTGCTGCAATAAAGCAAGCAAAGGATCAAATTGAAGTTAATTTGCCAAAACTTATATCTGATGGAATATGATTTTTATAAGGCGTGACAAGAGCTATGTATAGTAAGATTCTTGGTACAGGAAGTTATGTACCTTCATGCGTGAGAAGCAATGCTGATCTAGAAAAAATGGTTGAGACTAGTGATGAATGGATTACAGAAAGAACTGGTATCAAGGAACGTCGAATAGCTCAAAATGAAACAGTATCAGATATGGCTTACAAGGCTGCGTTAAATGCTATTGAAGCATCTGGTATTGATAAGAATGATTTGGATGCAATTATAGTAGGTACTACAAGTGCTCCATGTGCATTCCCTTCTGTTGCATGTGAAGTTCAAGGTAAGCTTGGTATTAAAGGTCAAGTAGCTTTCGATGTTGCTGGTGCATGCACAGGTTTTAGTATTGCTTTAAATGTTGCAGATAACTATATTAAATCTGGTTCTGCAAAAAATATCTTAATCATTGGTGCAGATGCTATGTCAAAGGTATGTGACCCAACTGATCGTACAACAATAATCTTGTTTGGTGATGGAGCTGGTGCAGCAGTAGTTTCAGCTAGTGAAGAACAAGGTATTATCTCTTCAGAAATGCACGCTGATGGTAGTTTTGGTGAATTGCTTCAACTAAAGAACATCGATAGATCAGATTTAGAACCAAGATGGTTGGTTATGAAGGGTAATGAAGTATTTAAGGTTGCTGTAAATACTTTAAGTAAGTGTGTAACTGAAACATTAGAAAAGAATAATATCGATCGTTCAGAATTAGATTGGTTAGTTCCACATCAAGCGAACTTAAGAATTATTCTTGCTACTGCAAAGAAATTAAATTTACCTATGGAACAAGTAATTGTGAATCTTGATAAGTATGGTAATACATCTGCAGCATCTGTTGCTATTGCATTAGATGAAGGTGTAAGAAGTGGTAGAATTAAACGTGGTGATTTAATTTTATTAGAATCATTCGGTGGTGGTTTTACTTGGGGCAGCGCTTTAATTAGATTCTAATTTTGGTGATTTATAAATTCGGAGAGATTTTAATGGCTAATTTAGGTTTTGTATTTCCGGGACAAGGTTCTCAATCTGTTGGAATGTTAAAGGACTTAATTGAAAACTTTAGCGTTGTAAAAGAGACTTTTGATGAAGCGTCTCAGGTTTTGGGATATGACTTATTAAATTTAGTATTAGAAGGTCCTGCAGAAGAACTTGGTAAAACATTTATTACTCAACCTGCTTTATTAACATCGTCAGTTGCTTTATTTAGATTATGGCAAAGCAAGTCAGATGTTCTTCCTTCAGTTATGGCTGGTCACTCATTAGGTGAATACAGTGCTTTAACTTGTGCAGGTGTAATCTCATTTGCAGATGCTGTAAAATTAGTTAAGTTACGTGGTGAATTAATGCAAGAAGCTGTTCCAGCTGGTGTTGGAGCAATGGCTGCTGTAATTGGTTTAGACGATCAAGTTATTATTGATGCATGTAAAGAAGCTGCTCAAGATGAAGTATGTTCAGCTGTAAACTTTAATTCTCCAGGTCAAGTTGTTATTGCTGGTAACAAGGCTGCAGTAGAAAGAGCTGGTGAAATATTAAAGGCTAAGGGAGCTAAAAGAGTATTACCTTTACCTGTAAGTGTTCCATCTCACTGTGCATTAATGAAGAGTGCTGCAGATAAGCTGGCAGAAGCTTTAAATAATATTGAGTTTAATGAACCAAAGATCCCTGTTATTAACAATGTTGATGTTAAGGTAGAAACAGATGCTAAGAGCATCAAGGATGCTTTAGTGAGACAATTATACAGCCCTGTACGTTGGGTTGAAACAACTCAAAAGATTACAGAAGATACTATGAATCTAGTTGAAATGGGACCAGGTAAGGTGTTAGCTGGATTGATTAAGAGAATTAATAAAGAAGCTGTTTGTGTTTCTTGCAATGATTGTGCTACATTAGAACAATCATTAGATCTAACTAAGTAAGAGGAATAATTTAATGGATTTTTCAGGAAAGGTTGTTCTAGTTACTGGTGCGTCAAGAGGTATTGGTAAGGCTATTGCTGAAGGTTTTGCTAAACTTGGTGCTAAGGTGTGTGGTACTGCAACATCTCAAAGTGGTGCAGATAAGATTAGTGAATATTTAAACGGAAACGGTAAAGGTTTAGTTTTAAATGTTACAGATGATCAATCAATTGAACAATGTTTAGAAGCTATCAGAGCAGAATTTGGTGAAGTTGATGTTTTAGTTAATAATGCAGGTATTACCAGAGATAATCTTTTAATGAGAATGAAGGATGAAGAATGGTACGATATCGTTAATACCAACTTAACTAGCGTTTATAAGTTATCAAAGAACGTATTACGTCCAATGATGAAGAAGAGAAATGGTAGAATTATTACTATAAGCTCTGTAGTAGGTTTGATGGGTAACCCAGGTCAATGTAATTACGCTTCAGCTAAAGCTGGTGTAATAGGTTTCTCTAAGAGTTTAGCTAAGGAAGTTGCAGCAAGAGGTATTACTGTAAACGTAGTAGCTCCAGGTTTTATCGCAACTGATATGACAGCAGTTTTAACTGATGAACAAAAGGAAGCTATCTTAAAGAATGTACCTGCAGGGGTATTGGGTGAACCTGAAGATATTGCTAACGCAGTGTTATTCTTAGCTTCTGATATGGCTAAGTATATTACTGGTGAAACCATTAGTGTTAATGGTGGCATGTACATGGATTAGTCTTTTAGATAAGATATCTAAAAAAAATATAAATTTTTGTGGATATATTGTTATTTAAAAGATATAATATTATTAAATTTTTATACTCGGGAACGGGTTTTATTTAGCGAACATACGCATAGGATTAAAAAAACATGAGTAACATTGAAGAACGTGTAAAGAAAGTTATTGTTGAACAATTAGGTGTTAAGGAAGAAGAAGTTGTAGCACAAGCTTCATTCATCGAAGACCTTGGTGCAGACTCTTTAGACACAGTTGAATTAGTTATGGCTTTAGAAGAAGAATTCGGTACAGAAATTCCTGACGAAGATGCTGAAAAGATCACAACAGTTCAGGCTGCTATCGATTACATCGAAAATCACCGCGATTAATTCTAGAAGTTAAGGTTATATAAAGAGCGTTTTGCAACAAAACGCTTTTTTTTTAAAAGAATTTACAGTCACACGGAGGGATCCAGTGTCAAAACGTAGAGTTGTAGTAACTGGTCTTGGTATGCTTTCTCCTGTAGGTAATACAGTTAAAGATTCATGGGACAACATAGTTGCAGGTAAGAGTGGTATTTCAAAGATTGAACACTTTGATACTACAAATTACTCAAGTAAAATCGCAGGTCTTGTAAAGGACTTTGATGGTGAACAATTTGGTATCACTAAGAAAGATGGCAGAAAGATGGATATGTTTATCCAATATGGTATTGCTGCTTCTTTAATGGCTTTAGAAGATTCTGGTTTACAAATTACAGAAGAAAACGCACCAAGAATTGGTACAGCAATAGGTTCTGGTATTGGTGGTTTAGGTTTAATTGAACAAAATATTGAAGCATTAATTGAAGGTGGTCCGCGTAAGATCAGTCCTTTCTTCGTTCCATCTACAATTATCAATATGGTTTCAGGTCACGTATCTATTAGAACAGGTGCACGTGGTCCTAATATCGCTACAGTAACAGCTTGTTCATCTGGTACACACGCTATTGGTTTAAGTGCTCGTTTAATTCAATATGGTGATGCTGATGTAATGATTTGTGGTGGTGCAGAAAAAGCTTCTACTCCAATGGGTATCGGTGGTTTCTGCGCATTAAAAGCATTATCAACAAGAAATGATGAACCAGAAAAAGCTTCTCGCCCATGGGATGAAGCTCGTGATGGTTTCGTGTTAGGTGATGGTGCTGGTGTTTTAGTTTTAGAAGAATTAGAACATGCTAAGGCTCGTGGTGCTAAGATTTATGCAGAAGTTGCAGGTTTTGGTATGAGTTCTGATGCGTTCCACATGACAGCTCCTCCTGATGATGGTTCTGGTGCTGCTTTAGCTATGGCTAACGCAATTAAGGATGCAGGTATTGCACCTTCTGAAGTTAACTATGTAAATGCTCACGGTACATCTACTCACTTAGGTGATTTGGGTGAAATCAGAGCTGTTAAGTCAACTTTTGGTGATTCTGTTAAGGATTTAAGAATCAGTTCTACTAAGTCTATGACTGGTCACTTATTAGGTGCAGCGGGTGCTATTGAAGCTGTTATTACAACAATGGCAGTTCATGATCAAATCGCTCCTCCAACAATCAATTTAGAAAATCCAGACCCAGAAGTTGAAGGATTAAACTTAGTTGCTAACGAAGCTCAAAAGTGTGAAATCAACTATGCGATTTCTAACTCGTTTGGTTTCGGTGGCACAAACGGTTCTATCTTATTAAAGAAGTATGTAGATTAATTTCTATGTAGTTTGGATTTTGTAAAAGAGGACTTACGTCCTCTTTTATTCTTTAATAAAGCATTAGAACGATTGTTGGTTTAGTTTTAATGTAGTTTTGCGTAGATTTATTTTTGTAGGTTAAAATGTCAGCTGATGTAAATTTAGATAATGGATTGTTTGATTTTCATACTCATTCAAACATGTCTGATGGAGATTGTAAACCATCTAATGTTGTTGCATTAGCAAAGATGCGTAATATCAAATATCTTGCATTAACAGATCATGATAAGGTTACTGGTATTGAAGAAGCCTTGGTTAGTGCAAATGAAAATTCAATAAAACTTGCGTCAGGATGTGAATTCTCAACTCCTCATCATAAGCATATTGTTGGTTTATGTATTGATACTAAAAATCAACAATTAACGAAATTACTTGATTACCAGGCAAGTGTAGTAAGAGATAAAATTACTCATATTGGTAAAGAGTTAGCAAAGTTAGGTTTTTACAATGCATTAGACGATGTTATTGCTCGTTCTATTAAAGGTAGTACAATCAATAACTATTGTTTTGCTAGATATTTAGAAGACATTGGCGCATGTGCAAAAAATACAGGTTACGAGAAGTTTTTTGCAACAGGTGGTTTAGTTCCTAAATTTCATTCTAAATGGAGCTCAATAGAAGAGGTTTGTGAAGTAATTCTAGCAAGTGGTGGGATACCTATTCTTGCACATTTATGGCGTTATTATTTACCTAAAAACTGTAAAGAATATGAAGACTTAAATGTTCGCAAAAAAACAATGGAAGAACTTGTTGAAAGATTTAAAGCAGCAGGTGGTATAGGACTTGAAATCGATGGTTCTAGAGTCGAAGAATGGAACTATGAATTTTTGTATGGTTTAGCGAAGAAATACGACTTATATGTTTCAGCTGGTAGTGATTTTCATAATGAGGATTCTCCAACAAGTAAGAATTTTGGAAGAAAATTCTTATTGCCAGAAGACTTAATACCTATATGGCATCATGAAAGATTTAAGTTCTTAAATTAGTATCTTTAACTTTTCTATTTTGTTTTGTTAGATTGTTTCTCTTTTTGGTTATTTTGAGTATTTGAAAGTCTCTGAATACATTGTATTGGACATACTTGAATACATTGAGGTGAAGGGGACACCCCTTCACATTCGTTGCATAATGATTCATCGATTTGATAAATAGTACCATTAAAGCTAATTGCACCTTGTGGACAATCAGCTTCGCACATATCACAATTAACACATTTTTTAGAAATTCTACAAGCCATGTTATTTCTCTACAACAGTGTTTCTAGTTGTTTCACCACTTTGGAATTTTCTAACAATAATTGCTTTATCTGCTTCAGTGTTATCAAGTGGGCTCTTGAAGTATACAATATGACCGTCACCTGGAGCGATTTCTATATTTTCACGTTTTTTATTCATTAGGTTATCTAATGTGATTACAGTACTTCCTTTTGGAGTTAGAATTTCGATTTTATCGTTTAATTCAAAACGATTTCTAACCGCAACTTCCCATAAACCATCGTCAGTTACCCCTAAAACTTCACCTACAAATTGACTTTTATCTGAAATGCTATAGCCATAATCGTAGTTTTGGTATTTTGAAATAGGGTGGCGTGCTAAGAAACCGTCAGTGTAGCCGCGATGTGCAAGACTTTCTAATTCCTTTAATTGTTCTTCGAGATGGTCGGTGTTATTCATAACATCGTCGATAGCTCTTCTATATACACTAGCAGTTCTAGCGCAATAATAGAACGATTTTGTTCTACCTTCAATTTTTAGTGAATCTACGCCTATTTCACATAACTTTCTAACGTGTTCTAGTGCTCTAAGATCTTTTGAGTTCATTATATAAGTTCCATGTTCATCTTCATCGCATGGCATGAACTCGCCAGGTCTCTTAGCTTCTTCAAGCATAAAACTGTGTGGCGTAATCATGTCTGTACCTAAATTAGGTTCAAATAATTGTAATTCCCCACAATCGTCTTCCATTGCTTTTCTGATCTTGTACTCCCAACGGCATGAGTTTGTGCATGCACCTTGGTTTGAGTCACGGTGATTTAAGTAACCACTTAGTAGGCATCTACCTGAATATGCCATACATAACGCACCGTGAATAAATACCTCTAATTCGATATCAGGGCATTCTTGTCTGATTTGTTCGATTTCAGCAAGAGATAATTCTCTTGAAAGTATTATTCTTTTAATACCTTGTTTTTCCCAAAATTTTACTGCAGCGTAATTTATAGTATTAGCCTGAACTGATAAATGTAATGGCATGTCTGGGTAGTTTTCGCGTGCTAACATAATCATGCCAGGATCTGACATGATTATAGCATCTGGCTTAAGATTGATAACTTCTCCTAAGTCCTTAACAAAAGTCTTTAGCTTTGCGTTGTGTGGTTGAATATTTGATACAACGTATAGCTTTTTGTTTTGAGCATGTAATTCATTTATCCCTTGAGCTAGATTTTCAAGGTTAAATTCGTTATTTCTAACACGAAGGCTATACCTTGGCTGACCCGCATAAACAGCATCTGCACCATAGGCAGCTGCATATCTCATGTTTTTTAATGTGCCAGCAGGGGATAGTAGTTCAGGTCTTCTCATTTTATTTAACTCCGATCTTATTCGTCAGCTTCGCCACCGAATGCATCAATTAAAACGGGGATTATTTTACAATATTCACCAGCCATTAATGCTAGATCTGCGTCTAAGCGAGCAGCAGGATCATTTGATATACTTGTGTTTTCGTCTACAAGTGTATCAGATAATTTAATTTTTTTAAGATTAAAGTTACTGTCTAGTAAGAATGAAATGTCATCGTTAATGATTAAGCTTAGACTTGTACATACTTTACCAGCGTCTAAGTGAACTTTGATTTCTTCTGAAGATAAATCTTGTTTCTTAGCTTTAATTGAAGCACCTTCTCCATCGATATCTTGTAGTTCTGTTTCATCGCCTATTTCAATTCCAACAGGTGTCTTTCCTGAACTTAACCATTCAGTTAATACTTCAGGAATGTCGTTTTTAAATACAAATGGTTTACAAGGAAGTGTTCCTAAGCTTTTACGTAATAAAGATGTTAGTGTATCAGCGATTCTATCTGATGTTGCACTAACGATAACATATCTGTATTTAGAGTTGATCCAAATCCAATGTTCTTTATGTATTGCAAATGCTCTAGGTAATAAATTTGTGATAATTTGTTCTTTTAAATCACTCTTTTCTTTCTTTTTAATTGTTCTGCATTGAGCTAATTCTAATGCTTCTACTTTTTCTTGTAATTCTTCATTGATTACACTTGTTGGTAGCATTTTCTTTTCAAAACGGCAACGGAAGAAATAGTCATTTCCGATCTTGTGTACTAATGCTTCACTGTCTTCAGATAAAACATTTACCCAACCGATTTTTTCCATATCTTGACCAGAACATGGGGTAAATTTATTTCCTTTTAATAAACTTTCTAATTTTTCTTCAGTGTATTCAAATGCTTGTTCAAGTGTATAAACTCTGATATTTTTAAACCACATAAATGTTGTTTCCTTAATGCTATTTTAAACGTGTGTTTACAAATAATGTTTTTGAAATAACTTTGTTATTTTATATTTACTACTTTTTATATGTAATCATTGTTTTATCTTTAAAAATTAGCTTTAGACTAAGGTTAACTTAGTGTTGTGTTAGTTAAACTCTTGATGTCAATCGGACACTAATTTAATAAAGCATACAATGAACAATGAATGCATTACTTTATGTATTCTTTTCTGCTGTTTTATAAAACACTTAAAAACAACGTAAAATAAATATTAAACAATAAAACTATTTAAAAAATAAAGTTAATTCATTAAAAACATAAAATTTTCAAATATTGTAACAAATTAGTATTTGTCAAAAATTTACTTTATACGTACGATATAATGTATTTACAAAATAAATAATAGATAATGTTAGCACATATTATAAATAAAATAATTAACAAATTATTTTTCTTTAAGTCATACTTAATTTTATAAAAAAATGGCTTGCTATAAAAAAGTGGGATTGAGATGTAATAGTGTCGTCTTTCTTGAGTCTATGTTCTGCTCATTCAGTTGTATTTGGGGAATTGTTGATGACTGATTTCGTGATGTCTAAGCAATAGGCAAGTATGGAGATGCTATTCTGCCGATGACCGTTATTCGTCGAATGGATGTTCTATTGGAAGATACTAAAGATGGTGTTCTTGATATAAAAGATAAAATGGAATTGTTCAAACAGTTCTAAGATAATCCATTATTTAAGAGCAGGCTATCAAACATGGTGTCTAATCTGACTTACAATCATGAATCATGAAGGTAAAATTTTCGAGATGAGCAGAACAAACTGATAGAATATATATAGTGGTGTTTGGTATGGTATCGTTACATATATCAAAACACTAGGCAAACACCATTCTTTTGCAGAGGTGTCGTAAATCCGCGGTTTTGCTTTGGCAGCAGGTTGAATTTAATGTTTGTCTGCATATTATGTACCTTCCTTATTTATGTTCTGTGGTCGGTACATATATATCCCTCTAATGGAAAGGTATAGCAAGTTGTATGAGAGGAAAATTTCTTAAAAATGAGCTAATCGCCTCATATTTACATGCTTAAGATGGTAAAAAATTATTATCTGTGATATTTTTGATACTAAACAGGTGTTTTTATTTTGTGAATATAAATCTGATACTTATTTTTATAATTTTTATATTTAATTAGGTAGTTTGTATATGATATATGGTATATTTTTAATCAGATCGGGGGGGGGGAAAGCGCCTAACACATCTAATTGAGGTGGGGGCAAAATGCAAAAGTTTCTGAACAACCCTTTTTTTATCTTAGGAGTTTATTCAAACACAAAGATTAAAGAAAGAACATCTCACATCACAAAAATCAAAGCTTATTCAAACGTAGGAAAAAGCACATCTTTTCCGTTAGATTTTCCAACTTGTTTAACGCCTCCAAAAAGAAATGATAAAACGATAGAAAAAGCTCTGTCACTGATTAATACCCCAAAAGAGTGTTTTAATAGCTACTTATTTTGGTTATCCAACTCGAATTCAATAGATGATACTGCTATTAATTATGCTATTTTAGGTAATTTTGATAAAGCTGTAGAAATTTTAAGTAAACAGAGTAAAGTTACCTCGATGATAAATTTATCGGTTATGTATTATTTGATCAAGCAAGATTCCAATGCTATAGAGAAAGCATTTGAGGTAATAAATAATCATGATAATTTAAGTAGTTTTATCGAATTTTTTAATTCATCATCCGGACATAATATCGATATAACAGCAGAAGATGTCTCTACTCTATACATAGAATCTCTGCTTCAGTATTATGACATAAATAGGTTGTATGAAATATTTTCATCTCTTGAAGGCGATCTATCCGAGCAAATATCTTATCTTAATGTTAAAAGAGCTACCCCCATAATTGAATCAATTAATCAGGTTTTATCTAAAGAAAAGTATGATCGAAATAACAAGCCTTCTTTTTCTACACTTACAGAGAAAGCACGAAATATCACTTCAGCTACAGATAAGTTAAGAAATGATTTACTAAAAACAGTTGGAGAAGATTCCGATATTGCCCAAGAATGTTGCTCCAAGATAGCCTCAATGGTCAGAGAATGTGCTATAGATGCATTATCTGATAACTTGGAATTACATGAAATAGACAAAATAGAAAATATAATCAGAAACGCTTGTAACATATCTTTAAGCGATATTTTTAAAGCTACTTGTGAAGATGATTTTGCCAATTTAAATAGGCATAGAGAGAGTCTTGAGGATAAGGAATTTATTGATGCATATGGTTATCTTTGTAAAAAGTACTCCACATATACTACTTCATTTTCTGCTTTCGGTGAAGTCGCCAGTACTAATGGGAAATACATTTGCTATGCAATTCCCTTGATACAAAAGATGTCAAGTAGAGCTGGGGTTGAAATTGGTCAGAAGCTTAATGACAATATGGTAGTTATAGTTATAAATAATATTCATAAAGCGTACGATTCATTTAACCTGACTTTAGAGTTTTGAGCCAAATTCTTGTGAGAAAAACAGGAATTCAGCTCAGTTTTGTAAAGATTATTTAAATGTAAAATTGCTAATTCTTTCGTATTGTTTAATAGTTAATAAACGGGAATTAATTG
>JAXJQF010000005.1:0-23703 GCA_036311285.1 Ruminobacter sp.
GGTTTAGGAGTTGCAGAATTAGAAAAAGAAATCAAAGACCATCAATGGGATATCGAGAAATCTTTATATTTAGGGAATAATTTTGTAAAAGACGTTGTTGAAGAAGTTTCATTAAGTGTTCCTGAATTATACAAGTCTAAAGCCATTTTCTTTGCTAAGAGTGGTATTCAAGGTGATGATATTCCTAATCAAATAGCCAAGGAGCAAGCATTTGTTAATTCTGTAAAAAAAGCTCAAGATAAGCTTCTAAGTAAATACACAACAGTTCATGAAGCTATAGCGACTGATAGATATAGTTTTATAGCTGAGATTTTAGCAAAGGTATATAAAAAAGACGAGAATAAGAAAAATTTAACTTATTATTTAGATAAATTTGTTTTAAATAAATATTTAGCATTTCCAATATTCTTATTGATAATGTCTTTTGTTTATTGGATTAGTGTTACATGGTTAGGCTCAATTGTTACCGATTGGTCAAATGATGTATTCTTTGGTGAAATGGTAATACCTTATGTTTCTGAGTCTATGTCTAGTTTAGGGGCTTCAGAATGGTTAACGTCTCTTGTTAGTGATGGTATAGTTGGAGGTGTTGGAGCGGTTCTTGGTTTTGTGCCTCAACTTATTATCTTATTCTTACTATTGTCTATTCTAGAAGAATGTGGATATATGACTCGTGCGGCATTTATTTTAGATAGGGTGTTTAGGTTTTTTGGTTTAAGTGGTAGAGCGTTTATTCCATACCTTATCTCTACTGGTTGTGGAGTGCCTGCTTTGATGACTGTTCGTACTTTATCTTCTGAATCTGAAAGAAGATTGATGTTATTTACAACAACAATGATTCCATGTGGAGCGAAACTTCCTGTAATTATAGTATTCTCTGAAGCTTTATTTGGTGAGTACGGCTTCTTTGCTTCGGGTATGTATCTTCTTTCAGTTTTTGTAATCGTTATATCTGCATTGATTATGAAGAAGTTTGCGACTTTTAAGCCATCAAATTCACCTTTAATGCTTGAACTTCCATTGTATCATATACCAACATTAAGAGTGGTGTTATTAACTGTATATCACCGTTCTAAGTCATTTATTATTAAGTCTGGTACAATAATTTTTACGTCAGTTACAGTTATTTGGATGTTGTCTTCATTCGCATGGAATGGAGAAGAAAAGCAAATACAATTAACTGATGTTCCTAGTGAAAGTATTCTTGCAGATATCGCTAAACCTGTTTCTAATGTATTTGCTCCAATTGGAGTAGATGATTATAGAACTACAGTTGCCATTGTTTCTGGTTTGATTGCAAAGGAAAATATCGTAGGTAGTTTAGCCGTGTTTTCAGGCGTTGAATCTGAAGAAGATGAAGTTTTTTATCAGGCATTAGGTGATAATATCTTTGAAATCAATAAGGATAAAGCAAAAGGAATGTGGGCGGCATTAGCGTTTGTGATATTTAATCTATTTACTGTTCCATGTTTAGCTGCTGTAGGGGTTTTAAAGAGAGAAATAGGTTCTAATAAACTATTTTTATGGGCATTGTTATATCAAATCGTGTTCTCGTATGGTCTAAGTATGACTGTTTATCAATTTGGTATGTATGCTTCATATGGAGTGTTTAATATCTTTGGTTGGATCTCTATATTATTGATTATAGTGTTGCTTTACTTATTGTTTATTAAGAAGAACAGTCAAGTTGAACAAAAAATTGAGTTTAAGCTAAAGAATTAAACGGATCTAAACATAGTTTGTAAAAAAAGTATCTAGCTTATAAGAATATATAGAATAAAGGATAGTCTATGGATTATCCTTTTGTTTTTATAGGTGTTTGTTTTCTTAAATTGTGTAGTCATAACGTAAAAATTTTATTTAATAATGTTGTAAAGTCACATTTTTAAGATTTAGTAACTTTAATTTGTTGAAAATGTAACTTAGACCATAAATATGGTTATTTATGTGATTTAAAATATACTTTGACATAGTTGCGTTGATAATCACATTTTTATCAATATAAACAGTGCTTTTAGGAGTTGTCTTTTATCTTTTTTTACTTCTATTGAGTACTTTTTTGAGCACTTATGTTTGTTTTTTTATTGACTTACTTTGGTTAAGTATGTTTTATGTTTAACTTAAGTTTACTCGATATTTAATTAAGTCAATAGTAATGAAGAATATCTTAGCAAGTAGGTTGATTGTAATTAGAATAATTTAAAAAAGATAAAGGTTACAGAGCGTGGTTATTAAATTTGCTAAAAAAAGAGAAATGACAATATTTGTATTACAAATTGTTGTTATTTTTGTAATTCTATTGGCTTTGATGTCTTTTACTTTCTATAGTATTTCCGGTTACATCAAAGAAAATTTGCTTTCAGTGGCAAGTAATACTTTAAGACATCAATCTAATCATTTAAATAAATTCATAGACAAAAGTAATCATATATTATTATCAACAACTTTTACTGTTGAACACATGCTTTTATCCGGAAGCAGTAATGAGGATATAAAAAAGTTTTTAGAATTAGAATTAAAAAAATATAACACTGAAATCAATCACAATTATATAGACTTGTATGGTTATATAAGAGGCGAGTTAATTAATGGTTCAGATTGGGTACCTCCAATTGACTATATTGCAAGTCAAAGAGAATGGTTTACTTCAGCAAAGAAAAGTTTTGGTAGTGTAGTATATACATCTGCTTATAAAGATGCTAGAACTGGAAAATTCTTAATTAGTGTTTCCAAAGAATTATATGAAGGAAGTGTGCTTACAATCGATGTATTGTTAGATGACATTCAAGAAATATCAAAAACTATAAATCTCGATGGAATGGGGTATGGTGTTGTTCTTGATTATACTGGCTTAGTAATAGCTAATTCTAATGAAGCAGAATACGGGGTCGATTACAGAAGTGACGCTCAAAGGAAACAATTTTTAGATAAATTGTTTAAAAGCAACGAGGATGCGCGTTTTAATGTAACTATAGATGGTAGTAAATACATTGTTTTTGCAAATAAACTGATGAACAATTGGTATATTGCAATGCTTATCGATGAATCAAAATTAAACGCTAACCTATTCGATATACTGAACAAAAATATAATTATTTGCGCAATATTGTTTGTATTAGTCGTATTTTTCTTAACTTTCTATTTCAGAAAAGTTAATCGTTATATGAGAATTTATAAAATAAGTTGTCAGAAGGCAGATTCATTTTATAGAACAATTATGACTACATTAACAAAGGCTATTGATGCAAAGGATAGATACACTAATGGTCACTCTGTTAGAGTTGCTCAGTATGCTTTAGAAATTGCTAAGCGTATGGGAAAGAATAAAGAAGAGCAACAAAATATTTATTATGCAGCTTTATTACATGATGTAGGCAAGATTCATATACCTGATAGCATAATCAACAAACCATCACGTTTAGATGATAATGAATGGGAGTATATGAAGCTTCACTCAACGTATAGCTTTTTAATATTAAAGGATATAAAACCTAATGACTTAATTGCAGCAGGTGCTAAGTGGCATCATGAACGTTATGATGGTCAAGGTTATCCTGATGGTTTAGCTGGTGAGGATATTCCTGAAATTGCTAGAATTATAGCAGTTGCAGATGCATATGATGCTATGACTTCTAATAGAAGTTATAGAAAACTAATGACTCAGGAAAAAGTACGTTCTGAAATCTTGAATGGTTTAGGAAAGCAATTTGATCCACAGATTGGTAGAATAATGCTTAGTATGATTTCAGAAGACGCTAATTTCCAAATGCGTCATGAACATAAGGAATACAAGCGAGTGCTTGTGTTAGATGACCAAGAAATTCAGAGAGAATATGTTGATTACATTCTTACTAATAATAAAGAAGATGTTAAGTTCAAGGTTGATAAATGTGCAACTTATGAACAAATGCTTGCTTTATTAGAAACTAGTGCAGATGATATCGATGTAATTCTTTTGGATATTATGATGCCAGAAAAGGATGGCTTCGAAGTCTTTGAGAAGATTAAGTATGAATATAATATTCCTGTAATTGTGGTTTCATCGAACAAGAACTATGAGTGTATAAAGAAGGCTTATGATTTAGGTGTAGATGATTATGTTATTAAACCAGCCAAGCCTCTAAAGCTTATTGAAATCATCTTAGGTGTACTACATGATAAATAGTATATGTATGTACATAGTGTTATCATAGATTTATGAAGTGTAAGTATAAATAGTACAAATAAAACAATAAAAGCGAGGAGTCCTCGCTTTTGTTGTTTTACAATTTTTAATTTTGAAATTGTTCTATTTTGTTTTATAAATATGTAACAAGTTCTTTTAATGATTTTGTTTCTGAATGTCTAGGGCTAGGTGCTGCCTTATCTGACGGATAACCAACTGGTAATAGACATACAGGCTTTATGTTTTCAGGAAGGTTAAATAGTTCAGAGGTTTTTTGTTTATCAAATAATAACACCCATACAGAACCTAAGCCTACATCTTGAGCTGTTAACATCATATGAGTACATACGATCGAAGCATCCATTTCACCACTAGAGTAGTTGTCATCATATGGACTCTTCCAGCTTTCATTAGTATTTTGACATATTAAAAATACAAGAGGAGCTCCATAAGTACAGTTAGTTACTTCCTTAATCTTGTTTATAGCATCATCAGATTGTAATACATAAATCTTATGTGGTTGATTGTTTTTTGCTGTAGGAGCAAGTTGAGCAGATTTTAGTATATCGTCTATAAGATTTTGTTCAACCTTGTTTGGTAAGTAAGCTCTTACTGAGTATCTTTTTTCTGCTAATTCCAAAAAGTCCATCTTTTATCCTTAATAATATTTAGTTTTTTTTATATAGTCTTGAATAAGATATTAGACCATTATAGGAGTGTCAATAATTGTTTCTAAGAATGTAATATTATTCTCAAATTTCTATACAGAATATTATAAAAGGATATTCAAATGGACAAAATTATATAAGTAGAATTTTGGTATTTTGAGGTTAATAGTGTAAGAGAATGGAATAGTATTGGCTTTTCTTTTTATATCATACATTTTCCATCGCATTTGATACATCGCTTGCATGAATGCTCTTTAGCATTTGTTATGGATACATCAATACCTGCTTCACGGCATTGACGTATGCGCTCGCGGATTTCTTCGCGAGAAGTTTCCTTTTCTTTAGCTTGTCTAAATACAGCAGGAGCTTTTCTTACTTTACGCATATGTATATGTTCTTTGAATTTATCATTAGTTTCTTACTTTTATTTTATCTCAATTAATAAAAAATTAAACAATAAGAATATGCATCGATAGATTTTTAATAGATTTTTATGAAAATTATGAGAGAAAACTTGTTTGTATGTTCATAAAATAATCAAATACCGTAAAAATTAATATATTTTTTTATATTTGTTGAAATTTGATATAAAAAAGTGTAACATACGTCACATTCTTTAAGGGTGTACATAAAACAACAACATAACAAAATAAAAAAAAGAGTACAAAAAACCTAAGAATGTTAGTTTAGATGTGTGAATCGTGAAGCGGAATTAAGAACAATATGAAGAAGTTATGCAAGTTATTTGGTTATGCGTTATTTTTTGTTTCATCATTATGTGTAGCAGATGATAATGTAACTCTAGCTGCTGAAACTACTGATCCAGCAGAAAATTGGGATTTAATCGATTATACTTACAATTCAAATACTTATGAAAATGACTCATTAAACACTACAATTGTAGTTTCTGAATATCCTATAACATCTTACAGTAGTTATTCTTTAGGTGACATAGCTAAGACAGTGTCAAAAGATAATCAATGTTTACATCCTGTATACAATGAAGTAGATGGTAGTTACATTATAGAATGTGACGGTAGATTAAAGATTTTTGTAGTTTCTGCTAATCGCAATGTAGTTGATGTTGCGATAACAGATTGTAATAGTGTTGAAAGTTGTATAAATGTAAGTAACTTTATTCAACACAAAAAGATGAGCGGTCGTTTAGTATTAAGCCGCTAATCGAAACGGAATATTTGCTATTAGTGTGTGAATAGTAAGTATCTCAGATAGTAGTTCATGCTATTTGTTGTTCATTTCCTTATGTCCTTTAGGCTAACTTTATATAAGTTAGCCATTTTCGTTTTTAAATTTACATGGTAGTAAATATATAAAACGTATATAAAACCACAACTCCTTTAAAATAAAGAATTTGCAGACTTTTTATTGTGATTTTTACTAATGATTTTCAAATGAGTTAAGTAACTTTCTCGTATAGATTTTTCACTACCATACTTTAAAAATAGATCTGAAAAATCATAACTTAATTGTCTTTTAATTTCATTTATGTTTTCTAATAGCATAGGAGTATATGCATTATTGTTGTTTGATATATCAGAGTAGATAAGTTTTATGTATTGGTCTATTAAGTTTTTTACTAGAATTATTGAAAGATAGGTAGATATTTCACGTGCAAAGGTTTGAGCTGAACCTTGATTTTTAAGCGAAAGGTCTCTAAGCATTACTAAAAATGTTGCAGGTAAATTGTTTATAATTTTAAGTTCGTCATTACTAATTTCTCCTTGGTTTTTTGCAAACTTAGTAACGATGCCTATAGTTGTATTGTTATCTCCAAATAAAAATTCGTCAATTTTAGATTTAATCCCTATGATAGATTTAGTAGAGCTTTTAACGTTTATGCAATCAGTATCTATACATTCATAATAATTTACTTTCCCCCCAAAGATTAGGTCAGATATTGATATAAGTCCACCAGGTAAAATAGATAGATTTTCACCATCTTCTCCAATAATAATTGTTCCAAAGATACTTAGTATTTCATTTTTTAATACTGGGTTGTTTTGGAACTCATTATTTCGAGAAAGTATGTTCCATACAAGGTTACCTGTAAATTGAGTTAAAGAGATTTCGCTTGATTTACTTGAACGGTTATTTTGGTTGTTATATGTAGATTCAATGTTTTTGGTAAATTGATTTGCAGTTTTATAGATTTCAGAACTGTCTTTCATACTGTTTAAGGTAAATATATCTGCTGCTCCATTAAATGAAGCTACAAGTTTGGCATCAGATAAATTCTTTTGATTGACAGCATTTATTGTGTTGTTAACTATTCCTTGAGCTAGTTGACAGCTATTGCCAAAGTATTGGTTCAAGGCTTGGATTTTCTTTTGTAAAGTTTCCATGTGCTGCATACACTTTTCACACATAGAGCTTAGGGCTATTTGAAAGGCGTATCCTTGCGCATTAGCTGCAACCGCTCTTAAAAGGTCTATGTATTCATCTTTATTTATGAACGATAATGAGCCACCATATAGATCAATGCCTGAACAGGAAGCACTAGCTGAAGGTAGGTTTAATGATGCTATGTTAACTGTTTTAATAGGAGAGCGAATGTTTAATTCACCTCCTGCAATAATACCTCTTCTTTCGTTTTCAAAGTAATTTGGCTTTGTAACATTAGATAAGGAGTTAAAGTTATTATAAAGCTCGTCATTTAAAGAAGCGTAGGAAGTTGTTGGAATTACTACAGTACTTACAAACAGCATTGAAAGATGTAAAGCTTTAGATAATTTGTTTATTTTAAAACAGTTAAATCCTTTGTTATTACTAATATTAGTGGTAACAATGCTTAATGAGTTCATAATATGTATTGTCTTCTTATTTTTGGTTAAATTATTAATTAAATGTTTTTATGAATTTTATAAATTTGAATTTTTATAAATGTTAATGTAATTGCAGATAAAGCTTATTTTATTTAATGTTAAGTGATAGGGAGGTATGGTTTTTACTAAAATTTGGTTGTTATAAAATTGGTGACTTATGTAATTTAGTTAACGTTATCTAAATAGCGTTAAATTTAAATCTATTAAATAATGATTAATTTTTGTATAATCATGGACTTAATTTTATGATTTAAACAAAATATTAAACTTTAATTTTAATATTAGCTTTAAGATACCATCTCTTTTATATTTTGTTGTTATTCATATAACATTAAAAATAAGTTTATCTTAAATAAAGTAATTTAAAGGTTTATTTATGTCTGATATTACTATAATGAAACAGGTTGAAGATGTAGCTACATATATCGATGACCTTATTTGGGGAGCACCTTTACTTATTTCTCTTATATTTGTAGGGATAATGCTAACCATTTTACTTCGTTTTGTGCAAGTTACACGTTTATGGTTAGCTCTTAGATTAGTATTCTCATCAAACAAGAGTAATTCATCTCATAGCGGTGATATTACCGGCTTTGCTGCTCTATGTACAGCATTAGCAAGTACAATTGGTACAGGCAATATTGTAGGTGTAGCAACAGCTGTTCATATGGGTGGTCCAGGTGCTTTGTTCTGGATGTTTGTTGCAGCATTCTTTGGTATGGCAACAAAATATGCAGAATGTTTATTAGCCGTTAGATACCGTGAAATTGATGCTAAAGGACGCTATTGTGGTGGTCCTATGTACTACATTAAAAATGGAGTAAAGTCTAAAGTATTAGCAGCATTATTTGCAGTATTTACTATTGGTGCAGGCTGTTTTGGTATTGGTACCTATTGCCAAATAAACTCAATGGTTGAAGCAAATAATATAATGTTTGGTTTAAGTCCATTATCTTCATGTGTGCTTATTACTGTAGCTGTAGCATTAGTTACTATAGGTGGTTTAAGAAGCATATCTGTAATTAGTTCTAAACTAATTCCAATTATGGCTTTATTCTACATAGTTGGTTGTTTGGCTGTTTTATTAACTAACTTACCATTATTACCAGGTGCAGTTGTTACAATTGTGAAATCTGCATTTAGTTTTGATGCAGGTGTTGGAGCTGCTACTGGTATGGGAATTTTAGTAGCAATGCGTTATGGGGTTGCAAGAGGTATGTTCTCTAATGAAGCAGGCCTTGGTAGTGCTCCAATAGCAGCAGCTACAGCTAAAACTAAGTATGCAGCAGAACAAGGTTTAGTTAACATGACTGGGACCTTCTTAGATACAATCATTATCTGTATGCTAACAGGTTTATGTATTGTAATTACAGATGCTCATAATTTAGATTTAAATGGTGCAGCTTTAACAACTCAAGCTTTCACAATTGCGATGGGTGCGAGTTGGGGTCATTATGTAGTTAATATTGGATTATTGTTATTCGCATTCACTACAATCATTGGCTGGAATTACTATGCAGAATCTGCAGTAGTTTATCTATTTGGTACTAAATTCATCTATACATATCGTATCATCTATATCTTAATTGTGGCATCTGCTGCATTTATGACATTAGAGGTTGTATGGATCCTTGCAGATATAATGAATGGTTTAATGGCTTTACCTAACTTAATAGCATTATTCTTATTAAGAAAGGTTGTAATAGAAGAAACCAAATTATATTTTAATTACCTAAAGAATCGTTCAAAGGACGCTCCATTAGTAGATAGCGATGAAGACTTTGAAGAAGATATCTTTAAAGGTAAGAACATGCAAAATAAATAATGTAATAGGATTAGATTAAAACACATCAATTTAATTTAACTTTATTCATATTTTAACCAAAATGAAAGATAAAAAAGAAGTTAGGAGTGTAGATGCCTAACTTCTTTGTTTTTATTAGGTTTTATTTTCATTTTCAATTTCGTTTGATTTCGTTTTATTTTCATTTTTCATTTCAATTTCATTTGAATTGCTAAACTTATTTATACTAAAGTTTATATTTATTAAAACTTATTTTTACTAAAACTTAATGTCAAAATACAATTTCATGTAAATATAAATATCAGTTCTAAGAACTCTCAACGTATGTTGGGTAATTCAACAAATTCATTACTCTAACTTTTAATTATTATATTTATTTTTTTAAACAAAAGTTGATTGTTGATTTGTTTTGTTAAGTATTTGACTTTTGTTTCTTTTTTATTATTTGAAATAAAAAAATATAAAAATTTTTGAACTTATTTCACACTTTACAATCTAATGTAGTACTTATCCTTTCTGCGAAGAAGACATATTACTAGACAAACTAAGCTGCGGATATTTAGTTATATATAGTAATGTGTTGTTTTGCATCCGTGCGTAGATTGGGAAGAGGGTTTTAACCGCATTTTGTTGTATATCCATGGAAGGCAAATCCATAGAAATTTACATGATGTTACTTTTGTATGACAAGAAGTCTAACAAATAGATTTGATTCTGATGCAGGAAGCATGAGTTATGGATTGTATACAACAAGATTTTTTAATTATAAGAAAATAATAATAGATACACATACATATATAGATACACCTATAGATACACATACACAAACTATCAAAGATAGTTATGGAGCAAGGACTTGACTAATAATAATTATAATAATGGTTTTAGTTTTATTAATACAATAATATTGAGAATAACATAAATAGTTAAAATTGCTTTTATTAGAATTTTAAATAAAACTTTTATATGAGGTTTATTATGAGTCTTCTTATTGTTGAACAAAAAGAAGATATAAAATCGATTGGAAAAATGATTGCAAAAGATATGGCTATGTCTGAGCTACTATTGCTACAATGACCTTAAGCTCTCTTCTTGTATCGAACTAGAAAAGAAATCAGTTTCGGGAAATAAGATTGTTACACCAACTGCTGACGAAGTAATTTTACAAAAGAATGAAACTAAGGCTTCGTCAACTGAATCATCTTTATCTGATGATAAAGTTAGTGCTTAAAAGGGCGCCCTAGATGCAGTTGAGACAGACGCTAAAGCTGCTACAACAGATGCAAAGGCTATGGATACTGGAGTTTCTGCTTTAAAGACAAAGGCGGGGGCTACAGATATTGGAACTTAAGTATATAGAGTTTTATTTTATTTCTATGTTTAACTGTATTCTTTAAGCATGAATATAGCAATTTATAGATTCGTTGGTAGGTTTTTATAGTAGAAAAATTTAGTAAAAAATAAGTAGTAAAATTTTTTATTTTTTAATCAATTTATTTGTTGTTGTTTTAGAAAAACTCCTTATAATACAATAGTTTTCATCAATTTATGAAATTGCTTTCAATAATGCTACGTGTATACAAAAAAAATGAAAAAAATAATTTTAACTACCATAATTTCTTTAATATGTTTTTCGTTATCTTATGCTTCTGTGTTAGATACAGTAGCTTATTCTTCATGGAATGTTGTTGAGAGAAATAAAGAATCCGTAACCTATTTACATGAAGATAGTGGAGTTAGAGTATATATAGCTAGTATTCCATATGTAGATTTAAATCTAGAAAAGTCTGAAAGCTTAATTCAAGAACTTTCATTTGGTCAAAGCTGTAGTGCTCCTAATTTTACCGATGGATTTGGATATACCTTTGATTGTCCAGGTGGATATAAGGTTATGCTACATTCAGAAAATGAACTTTCATCAAGTTCTTTTGTAGTTACTGATTGCAATTCAGAAGAAAGCTGTAATGAAGCTAAGGATTTAGTTAGAAATTATATTTTTAGTAATGTAAAAAGAAAATTTGATTAAAGCTTATTTTGTTTTCAATTATTCGTAGTCTTATAATTTTTAGTTGTTTTATTTTGTAATAGCAATCATGTCTAATTACCATGTTTAATTAAGATAAAACTATTTAAAATAGGGAGTTTTCCCTCTTAATTTTTAGGTGTTTCATTCTTACATAAAGTAACTTAAATTTTTACTAATAATTTGTTCAAAGAATGCTTGATTTTCTTTGAGATTGATTATATTATACGCATGATTTATAGATAATTATAGTATTTGTCAGATATATAAAAAAATGTACATTTAAGTTCAAAACTATAATTTAATAAGTAAGTAAAAATAAAAAAATAATAGATACACATTAAACTTCATAAACGTACTTACTTCAGAAAACTATAAATTAAAATAAATTATAAATATTAAAATTATATATAAATAAAATTAAAAGAATATAAAAATAATTATTTATTAAGTATAAAGCTCACAACTTTACAAAATTACACAAATAACCTACACACACAATATTTGGGTAACGACATGGACATAATCTATAGACCAAGTAAGACTATTGGTTTAGTTTTACTGTATATCTTTGCAACATTTTTCTTATCGAATGCTGCTCATTCGATTGAACTTAATCTTTCTTCGTTAACCTTATCTAAACATATAGATAAAGCAACATCACGTGAAATTCTTTCAAACATTAATCAGTTGGATGGATATAACTCTCGTGATTACGTTGATTTATTTGAACAAGTAAGTGCTCATGCACGTTCAGGTAATGACGAAGCAATTGGTTTATTAGGTGTTCTTTACTTTTATGGTATAGGTACAACTCAAGATGTCGATAAAGCAGTAGACCTTTTATCAAACGCACATGCTAATAAGGATTTAGGTGGCGTGATAAGCGGTTTACTTGCTATTGCTTACTATAAAGGAATTTCTGTTGAACAGGATTATGACGTTGCATTTGATTTATTTTATTCAAGTATCGACTATTCAGTAAATAATTATATTTTTAAAGGTGCTTACAAATACCTTGCAGAGATGTATTTTAAAGGATATGGAGTAACTACGGATTATTCTAAAGCTTATCTTTTTATAGTTAAGTCGTTATCTAACAACCCAAAAGAAGCAAAATCAAAGAATATGTTAGCTTCTTTATATGAACAAGGTTTAGGATTAAAGAGTAATTATAAATTAGCTCATGAATTATATAATCAAGTAATAACTGATAATAACGAACCACAAGAGGTTGCTTGGGCTTATTATTCATTATCAAGATTTTACAAGGAAGGATTAGAGGTTACTGTAGATCATGATACTGCTAGAAAGTATGTAGAAAAAGCTGCTGAACTTGGAAATATATTAGCTCTACATGAGATGTATGAATCTTATAAGTATGGCATCGGTGTTGAGAAGAATGAATCTTTATCATTAAATTACTTATTTAAACTTGCAGATATTGATGATCCAAAGGCTATAAATATGCTTGGTGAATATTATGCAAGTAATGATAATCTAATCGAAGCATATAAGTGGTATCGTAGAGGCGCTCTTTTAAATGACAGTCAATCTCAATATCAACTTGGTATTCAATACTTTGAAGGAAATGGAGCTAAGCAAGATTATGAGAAAGCTATGCATTGGCTACAAAAATCAGCAGAACAAGGATATCATGAATCTTACTATATTTTAGGAAAGATGCATTACGAAGGTCTTGGATGTAGAAAGAGCAAAGGGATTGGATTACGATATTTAGATCAAGCCGTAAAGAGTAATGATGAGAATGCTATTGCTTATCTTAATGATATTAAGGCTAAACTAAAACAAAATCAAAACTAAATTAAAATTTTGTTTTTCATTCATTTTTTATTGCCTTCTTCTGGAGGGCAGTAATTTTTTTAATTTTTTTGTAATTACTCTTAAATCAAGGTTTAAGTCTTATATTTGCCGTGAATATAAATTACGGCAAATATAAGGATTAAATTTAAACCAAAATGCATAATATTTTGCATTTCGTATTGTTGCGTTTTCTTTATATTTACGAAAATATCGATTCTATCATGATAATAATCATGGTAATAATAACAGAAAAGACAATTGGTTTTATGGTGTCATAGAGTTCTTGTTTTTGGTCTTCTCTTTTATATTTTTCATAATCGTCATCTTTTCTATTAAATCCGTTGTTTCTATATGAATTACCATTGTAGCTAGTATTGTTGTATCTATCAGAATGGTTATTATAAGAATGGTCCTTATTATTTTCTTCTTGAGTTATATTGTTGTTTATTTCATGTGAAATAAATTCTGTTTCATCCTTATCTTTACCTTGTTCTATAGTTTCATAGAAGTTTGGATTTGATGATGTAGATGTGCTACGTGTACTTGAATTATTTAAGTTTTCATTATTGATGTCATTAGTTTTGTTACTAGCTGTATTGAAATTACTATCACCATCATCACTTTCTGTAGCAGAAGTTTGAACTGTCTTATCAGAGGAAACTGTATGATTTAAAGAAGTAGATTCATTAAGTGAAGTGGAATCATTTAAAGTTGTATCCAACGTTTCTTCATCTGTCTTTGAACTACTGTTTAAAGCATCTTCATTTTCTGTATCATTTGTTAAAACATTATTCTCTACAGCAGCTGTTGTTGTAACAGAAGTAGTATTTTGAACAGTTTCTTCAACTTTTGTTGTGTTTGCTGTAATAGTTGAATCTTTGGTAGTTGTATTAGTTTCATAAGTATTGTAGATAGTACTGCTGATACTACTACTAGTATTTACAGTAGTAGTTTCTCTTGTTTTTGAAGCTGAAGTAGATGATTTCTTTTCTTTAATATTACTACAGCCTTCAAACATTCCAGTAGTATCAGCATTAGCAGGAATGTTTAATGTAGGCGCTTCATTTAATGAAGTACAGTCTTTAAACATGTAAGCTAGGTTTTTAGCTTTTGATACATCAAGTCTAGGGAATGATTCAAGTTTAGTACATGATGCTAACATGTAGCTCATGTCTTCAACCTTTGAGGTGTTCATGTTTGTTAAGCTTTTTAGTTTAGTGCATCCTTCAAAGGTATGACTCATATTTGTTGTGTTGTAGGTATTTAGATAAGGTGAGTTTTCTAATTCAGTACAATTAGCAAACATGTAACTCATATCTGTTACTTTTGAGGTATCTATATTTGGAACTTTGGTAATACCTGAACCATAAAACATATAGCTCATGTTAGTTACTGTTATAGTATTAAGTAGTGGAATTGTTTTTAAACTCTTACAATCCTTAAACATTCCAGAACAATTTATAACATTTGAGGCTTGAAATATTCTTACAGACTCTAGGTTTTTTGCTCCTGCAAAAAGGTTCTGTAGGTTAATCTTATAATATTTTGGGTTATTGATTGTTAAAGAGCCTATCTCTTTAACAGAGCTATTTTGAAATAGTTTAATTTCACTATTGTCTTCTTGTATTTCAATAATTACTCTAGGAAGAATGATGGATGTTTCTTCTGCTTTTTCATAAATTTCGTTTAAGTTTAAAGTATGACTATATAAAGTGATAGATCTTATATCTTTGAACTTTATTTTCTTTTTGTTCTTGAGATCATCTGAGGTGTATTTAAGAGTCTCGTTATTATTATATGTAATTGTAGTTAGTGTGCTCATTATTAGATATCCATATTTAGTAATTATTTAGGAAAATTCATATAAAACATATGAGTCGACAGTAGTTATATTGATATACAAATAACCTTTGTATATTTGTTTTGTCATTTATAAGGCAAATACTTTTATCTACTTATTATTCAATTGTCATTATTATACACAAATACTCTGTTAAATAGCATTTATAAAAAAAATAGCGTGATATTTATTAAATTATTATATTACTTTTAATTTGTCTGAGATTTAAAAAATGTTTATATCAAACAAAATGAAAAATAGCCTTTTACAAAGATATAAAGTTTTAGAAATACGATTTGAAAATACAAAACGAGAATTAGCTAATAGTTATAATTTGATAATCATTAGTCATATCAGTTGAAATAGTATTTAAAGTGAAGACAAAGCTTATGAATACAGGGATTGAGATTTAAATCTTAGATTGTAACACTTACTATAATGGTTGACTTTTGTTTGAAATTTAAGTCATTTATCAAACAAAAGTCAACCATTGTTTTTTATTCATTTAATAAATTTTATTTCATTTATAGTTTATTTCTAAAGCTTTATACTGATTAGCTTTATCATTTAATTCCTTTTTATCACATATATTCATAGTTGTAACACTTTGTAACAATTAGAAATTGTTTTGTAAAAGTTTTTAGCCCCTTATTAGATAGAATAGTAGGTATAGAAAGAAACAAATAAACGTGAAAACGTTTAAGAAAGAATATTAAATAACGAGGTGATTTATATGAAAACTTTAAATGTATTAACTTTAGTTTTATCAGGCGTATTTGTTTTAGGTACATCATTAGCTTGCGCAGAAGTAAGTGCTCACGATAGATTTGAACCACATGCTAAACATAGTCAAGTTATGAAGCACAAAGACCACAAACCTCAAAAGGCTAAACCAAATAATTTTGCTAAGCATCCTCCAGTAGGTCATTTTCATAAAGCTCCAGAAGCAAGACCGCACAGAATGCATGCTAAGCCATTATTTGCACCAAAGATCGTAATAAATTTATAAGTAAAAGCATATGAGTAAATCTTTATGGTAGGGTCCAAGGAGTGTGTAATAGACCTTACAATAAAGAAAAACCAAAAGTTAAGTTAGTAAAAATTATAAATAGAACTTAAATAAAGATATAAAAAAAATTGAAAGACATAAATTAAAAACATTAAAAGTAAACGATTATACAAAACAAAAAATTACATATATAAAAGAAAAACTCTAAAACTAACAAGATTAAGGACTAATGAACATCCTGCTTTAACACAATAGTAGACAATCATAAAACGAATAAACTCATAGTGTTAGAGGTAAAATTTAGTATATCTATTAGTGTATAGGTTTAATATAAGAGAATGCATATATAGTTTAAAATAAAAGAAACTAATGAGGCATTAACTTAATAGTAATACAACATGGAAAAAGGTGATTAATATGAAAGCTTCAAAATTATTAACTTTAGTTTTATCGTCTGTGCTTTTAGTTGGAACATCTTTAGCTTGTGCAGAGGTAGGTGCTCACGATAAATTTGAGCCAAATAATAAACATAGTCAAGTAATGCCAAAGAAACAGCATCATATGTCTGGACATAAGAAAGCTCCTAAGCACTCACAATTTCATGCGCATAAATTTGATAAGAAACCGCTTCATATGAATGGACATAAGAAAGCTCATAAACACCCACATTTTCGTCCACATAGATTTGCGAAGCATCCACCTGTAATTCATCATCATAAGCTTCCAAAACATCATGGAAAGACTTATACAAGATTACACCATGGCCCAAGAATTGTTATAAACCTATAATAGAATGAGAGTAAACGTAATCAGTCTATAAGATACAGTTTTATAAATATGATTTTACCCAAATAGGCTGATTATTGGTTACTCCGAATAATTTAAGACAAACGAATTAAATCATAGTGCATATGTTGTATTTAGCTTAAATATAAAAAAGTAAATGTAGATAAATAACAATAATAAAGAGTTCTTTGAAACGTAAATTTAATCCTAGAATAAGTAATAAGGGACAGTAAAACAATAAAATATCTATTGTTTTGAATTTGTGTAGTAGATGAATGATTGTGGTAAGATAGTTGTAAATTAAGAATAAAAGGGGATTAAATACACTTTACAGGTCTTGGTAAACCAGCTATTTTAGTTGCTTGTAAAGCAGGACCGTCAGGAAAAAGTTTGTAAAGATATCTGCTGTTCCCTTTTTCTTCTCCAAATTCTTTTGCCATGGCTTTTACTAATGCTCTAATGGATGGAGATGTGTTGTAGGTTTCATAAAACTTACGAACAAATAAAACGACTTCTAATCTTTCTTCATTAAGTTCAAGGTTTAAGTCGTTAGCAATTTGGGTTGCGACATCCATATTCCAATCAGCAATATTTTTTAGATAACCATTATCATCTGTTGGAATAACAATATCATTAACAACTAACATAATTGAAATTTATATTTGATTTGATTAAGAAGGGGAATTTAAATGAATGGCGGACAGACTGAGATTCGAACTCAGGAACGCTCTCGCGTCGCCGGTTTTCAAGACCGGTGCATTCAACCGCTCTGCCATCTGTCCGCTAATTGATGTTGTGTATTATACTTAAATTTCAAAGGTTGTAAAGAGAAAAATTAAAATTTTTTTATAAAAGTTTAATGTTGTATAAAATACAATCTATAAAGATTGAAATGCAATCAAAATTGAATAATTTTGCTTTAAATATTGAACTATATGATTTTATCTATGTCAAATTTATACAAAGAAAATAATTTGTTGAAAAAATTTAGCAGTTTAATTTGATAAATGGCAGTAAGAGTCAGTAAGTTTAACAACATTAAGTAAAGTATAATAATATTTTATATAAGCAAATAGTATATGAATACTTATGGAGTAAACGATGAAGAGAACTAATTTAATTAAACAATCGAGTGTTATTTTACTAGCAGCAACAATGGGGATATTGTCTGGTTGTAGCAATGATACACCTTCTTCTTGTATTTCTGTCTCTAATAACTTAGTTAACTATTCAGAGATGGCCTTAGAGGGAAGTGCTAAAAAGACTTTAAAGGCTGATAGAGCTGTTGTTTATTTAGGTGTTTCTGATCAAAAATCAACTGTTGCAGATGTAAAGGAATCAGTTGAAGGCAGGATTCCTGGGTTCTTCGCAGGTCTAGAACAGTTAGGAATTGAGAAGAATAAAATTATTGCAGAAAGACTAAATGTTACTCCTAAGTATAGATATGACAATGGAGAGTCTATATTTATAGGTTACGAAGGTAGAATTGATATTGAGATTACCTTAGATGATTTTGCGTTAATTAAGGATATATATGATTTAGCTGTTAAGTATAATATAAATCATTTTCAAAATATAAACTACACTGTAAAGGATGTAGCTAAAGAAAAGGCTGCATTAAGAACAATGGCTATTGAAGATGCTAAGAATCAAGCTAAATCAATTGCAAAGGATTTTGGAGTTAAGTTAGAGGGAATTAAATCAATTTCATACAATACTCCATACTATAACGATGGGGCAAGAGTAATGATGAACTCTGTAAAGAAGTCCAATTCTGTAGATATTTACACCCCAAAGGATATTACGTTAGAGGATAGAATTTCAGTGATATTTAAATTCTCATCTAACGAAGTAGAATAAATTAAACATTTTAACTAGTGGTATTAACAAACATAAGAAGAGCCAATAAGATAAACTGAAAAAACTTTAAAACATCAAAAAAATAGGATTCCAACAACAATCCAAGTATCTAATCATATTTAAAAAGCTATTCTTCGGAGTAGCTTTTTTTTGAGTAAAAAAGTAAAAACTCTAATTAGCGATAAACAAGTTGATACGAAAAAGGTCTGCATTAGCAGACCTTTGATCTTATTTAACAATTTGAAATTGTATTTAGTAATATTACATTACCTTGTCACCAGGTTGAACACCAGAATCTGCACTTAATAAGAAGATTTCATCACCGTGACCTGCTGATAAAATCATGCCTTCAGATATACCAAATGTCATCTTGCGTGGAGCAAGGTTATAAGCAATGATTACAAATCTTCCAATTAAATCGCTTGGATTTGGGTAAGCCATCTTAATTCCTGAGAAGATTTGACGTTTTTCTCCATTACCAAGGTCTAATTCAAAGCGTAATAATTTCTTTGAACCCTCAACTTCTTCGCAATTTAGAACTTTTGCAGCTCTCATATCTACCTTGATGAAGTCGTCAAAAGATATTTCTTTTGGAG
This sequence comes from Ruminobacter sp., assembly GCA_036311285.1. Classification (GTDB taxonomy): domain Bacteria; phylum Pseudomonadota; class Gammaproteobacteria; order Enterobacterales; family Succinivibrionaceae; genus JAXJQF01. Next base: position 19,419 of record JAXJQF010000005.1, read on the forward strand.
TTTGAGATGCTTCCTTTGACGCCTTTGTTTCTTTCTTAGCAGAATCCTTCTTTTCACTAGCTTTAGTTTCTGCTTGAAGATCTTTCTTTGTATCTTCTAACATTGCATTTACTTGCTTCATGTCGATTCTGTTAAATAATGCTTTAAAGTTATTGATTGAAGTTGCAAGTAATTTCTCTTCTAAATTATTCCATGTTAAATCAATATTTAAGAATTCAGCACTCTTCTTTGTTAATTCAGGAAGAATTGGAGACAAGTATGTGATTAATACTTTGTATAAGTTGATACAAGTAGTACATACGTCATGTAATTCTTGTTTCTTTGATTCGTCTTTTGCTAATACCCATGGAGCATTATCGTCAACAAACTTGTTAGCATTATCAGCTAAAGCCATAACGATTCTAACAACCTTACCAAATTCTCTAGCATTGTAAGCTTCAGTGATTTCATCCTTAGCATTGATAAAGCTATCAAATAATTCTGGAGCTACAATTTGGTCACTTAATTTACCATCGAACATCTTTGTAATGAAACCAGCTGTTCTTGAAGCAAGGTTTACAACCTTGTTTACGATATCTGAGTTAACCTTTGAAACAAAGTCTGAAAGATTTAAGTCTAGGTCATCGATCTTGCTGTTAATTTTAGATGCGTAATAGTATCTTAAGCATTCTGGATCAAAATGCTTTAAGTAAGTTGAAGCTTTAATGAATGTGCCTTTTGATTTACTCATCTTAGCTCCATTTACAGTTACATAACCGTGAACAAATAACTTGTTAGGTGTTCTAAAATCGCAGCCTTCTAATGTTGCAGGCCAGAATAAAGAGTGGAAGTATAAGATGTCCTTACCAATGAAGTGGAATAACTCCGTATCAGCCTCTTTCTTCATGATTTCTTTAAAATCAACGCCTTTCTTATCCATTAGGTTCTTTAATGAAGCTAAGTAACCAATTGGGGCGTCTAACCATACATAGAAGAACTTGTCTTCAGTATCTGGTACTTTGAATCCAAAGTATGGAGCATCTCTACTGATGTCCCATTGTTGTAAACCTGACTCAAACCATTCGTTTAGCTTGTTAACCATTTCTTCTGGTAGAGCAGTCTTTGTCCAATTTTTTAAGAATTCAGAGAACTGTGGTAAATCAAAGAAATAATGCTCTGAGTCTTTTAATACAGGTGTTGCACCAGAGATACTTGAATACGGGTTAATTAAGTCTGCTGGTGAGTATGTAGCACTACATACTTCACAGTTGTCACCGTATTGATCAGGAGCTTTACACTTAGGACATGTTCCTTTAACAAAACGGTCGGGTAAGAACATGTTCTTAACTGGATCATATAATTGTGAAATAGTTTTAGTCTTTATGTAATTCTTTTCTTTTAAGGTCTTATAAAAGCTAGTCGCAATTTCTTCATTTTCATGAGAGTGAGTACGATAGTAGTTGTCGTATTCAATATTAAAGCCGGCGAAGTCTTTCTTATGTTCTTCTTCTACTTGAGCAATAAGTTCTTCAGGAGTAATGTTTAAAGATTTTGCCTTTAACATTATTGGAGTGCCGTGTTGGTCATCAGCACATAAGAAACATACATTCTTTCCCAACATTTTTTGAAAACGAACATATATATCTGCTTGGATATGTTCAAGCATATGTCCTAAGTGTATAGAACCGTTAGCATACGGTAAAGCACATGTTACTATAGTGTTTTTATTGCTAGACATAATATGTAAAATATTCCTTTTGTTTACAAAAATAATGCTTTTTTCTATTGGATAATAAAAATGTATTCCGCTATTCGAAAATAAAGTAATAGATAAAATTGCATTTTTAAATTTGATTGTGCAATTCTAACAGAAAAAGCGAAATTCGTGAACTAAAAGCATATTTGTTTATTGAAATCGTATAATTAGTTAAGACTATTCTCTAGTCTTGTTGAAGAGAACTAAAAAGGTTTGTCTTTAAATAGAAGAACCAAATTTGGTTCTTCTATTTAAATCAATTCATTGTAACTTATTCAGTTTAATATTAATGATATTAACTAAATTTCAAGTTTATTACTTTGGAAATATTTTAGCACTATCAGTTATTTAAGATTACTTTCAACAAAATCCCAGTTGATATATTCAAAGAACTTTTCAACAAAGTCTTTTCTTCTGTTTTGATAATCAACGTAGTAAGCATGTTCCCATACATCGACACATAACAGAAGGTTTAAGCCGTCAACTATTGGAGTATTAGCATTAGATGTATTAATAATTGATAGCTTATTTGTTTCAGGATCTTGCACTAGCCATGTCCATCCACTTCCAAAGTTGTTTACAGCTTTTTGTATAAACTCATTCTTAAAGTTATCAAACGTTCCAAAGTTTAATTCAATTAAGTTGTTTATATTTTTAGGAATTGTATTTTTATTGTCAGTGATTGGCTTTAAGCATGAGAAGTAGAACGCATGATTAAAAGCTTGAGCCGCATTGTTAAAAATTGGTCCAATTGAGGTTAGTACAATATTTTCAAGAGACTTGTCAAAGAAGTCTGTATTTAAAATTAAAGTATTAATATTATTAATATAAGTTTTTAAGTGCTTATTGTAATGAAGATCCATTGCTGTTTCTGATAAAAACGGTTCAAGGTCTTTCAATTCATACTTTAATTCTGGAAGTGTAATCGCCATATCCGTATTCCTTATATAAAAGATCATGACTTATGAAAAAAGTGTTATTAAACAATAGTTTGAAAAAAATTTAAACGTAATTTTATCGTAAATTTATTCAAAATAATTGCTTAAAAATAAGTATAATCCTTTGATTTTTTCTCTCAAATAAAAACGTATAAGAATATGAGAGACGTAACAAATTTTCGAATGATTGAACTTATCTTTTTATTCTAAATTTTATCGATTATTGGTGTTTGTGAAGGGAGATTTTTTTAAACATTTATAAAACAAGGAACTATTTAAATATAAAACGTTGCAAAAAAATTTAGATGTAATTAAAATAAATTTGAATGCTTGATTTTACAATAAAACTAATGTTGAAATTCAAGCTCATGTTGAAGTCCAACGTTATAGGCATAAAAAACAAAAAAGTTATTTATGAAAGGAATAATATTAGCAGGTGGCACAGGTAGTAGGTTAAATCCTATGACAAAAGCTGTATCTAAACAACTTTTACCTGTTTATGATAAACCAATGATCTATTATCCATTAGCAACATTGATGCTATTTGGTATAAAAGATTTCTTAATAATTTCAACTCCTCATGATATTGGTAGTATTGAATCATTGTTTGGGGATGGTAGTTATTTAGGTATTTCTATTCAATATAAGATTCAGCAAGAACCTAACGGAATAGCTCAAGCCTTTATATTAGGAGAAGACTTTATTACTAAACATAATCCAGAAGAAGATGTTTGCTTAATTTTAGGTGATAATATCTTCTACATGGGGGAACAATACCATTACTTTGATAATATTGTAAATGGGAAAGCGGACAAGAATGCTTTAGTTTTTGCTTACCATGTAAGCGATCCAGAAAGATTTGGTGTTGTTGAATTTGATAAAGACCAAAAGGTAATTTCAATTGAAGAAAAACCTTTAAAACCTAAATCAAATTATGCAGTAGTAGGCTTGTATTTCTATCCTTCAGATGTCGCAACTAAAGCAAAAAGTTTAACTCCATCTGCAAGAGGTGAATACGAAATTACAGATTTAAATAATATATACTTAAATGAAGGTAGATTATCTGTAATCCCTATGAAAAGAGGTAATGCATGGTTGGATGCAGGTACCCCAAATTCATTATTAAAAGCGTCTCAATATGTGCAGATTATAGAAGAACGTCAAGGATTAAAGATTGCTTGTATCGAAGAAATAGCTTTACGTCGAGGTTTTATATCATTAGAACAATTTTCAAAGATTATTGATAGTTATGCAAAATGTCGATATAAGGAATATTTAGAAAAGATTTATAATGAATACAAGGAATAAAATGAATTTTATAAAAACTGAAATTCCAGAAGTAATTATTGTAGAACCCAAAGTATTTAAAGATGACCGTGGTTACTTCTTTGAAAGCTACAATGAACAAGAGTTTATTAATAACGGTATAACCAATAAGTTTGTACAAGACAATCAATCTAAGTCATCTTACGGTGTTGTTAGAGGTCTTCATTGTCAATTAGGTGAATTTGCTCAAGCAAAGTTAGTTAGAGTACTAGAAGGGAAAGTAATCGACGTAGCAGTTGATTTTAGAAAAGATTCTCCTACATATTTAAAGCATGTAGCAGTTGAA
>JAXJQF010000006.1:0-73725 GCA_036311285.1 Ruminobacter sp.
ATCAACAGGACTAAAATTACATTTAAATCGTTTTGCAATTCTTTTAGTACTGTAATGCTTTTCTTTCCAAAGTCTATACATTTCTAATTTATCTTCATATGTATGCTTCATAAATAAAACCCCCGAAAGTTTTGTTCAACTATCGGGGGTCACTCTATATTAAAGGAACTTTTTTCATTTGTAATTTCTAGTTGTCTAATTTAAATTAGCTTATAAATTATAAAAGTGTAGAAATTAAAGTTTTATGGTCTTGCGCTGATAAGTAAGCTGGTGCGATGTCTAATGCTGTTAAACATCCTTTCTTACCTTCGTTACTTAATCTATAAGCAGCGCGAGCATATGCTACTAGTACAGATGATGTAAATTCTGGGTTTGAATCAAGTTTTAAGCTGTATTCAATAATGTGCTTATTTGTACCAGTGTTCCCAGAACGAATTACAAAACCACCGTGAGCAATGCCACTATGGTTTTTTGAGAATTCTTCTTCAGAGATGAAGTTTACGATAGTATCATAATCAGCAAAATAGTTTGGCATAGTCTTAATTTCGTTTTCGATCGAAGTAGCATCTGCGCCATCTTCAAGAACTACGAAACATTCACGTAAGTGCTTTTCACGAGTTGTTAAGTCAGGATTAGTTCCTGAGCGAACAGCTGTTAATGCTTCATCCTTTGGAATAGTGTATTGTTTTGCATTCTTTACTCCTGCAATTCTTCTGATTGCGTCAGAGTGACCTTGGCTTACTCCTTTACCCCAAAAAGTATAGTCTTTGCCAACCGGTAGAATAGCACCTGCATAAGCGCGGTTGATAGAGAATAAACCTGGATCCCAACCTATTGAAATAACACCTAATTTGCCAGATTCTTGAGCGTTTTTGTCAACATTTGCAAAATGCTCAGGGATTTTTGCGTGTGTATCAAAACTATCAACAACATTGAAGTATTTTACATATTCTGGAGTTTGTTCTGGTAAATCCGTTGCACTACCACCACACAAAATTAAAACATTAATTTTATCTTTCCAATCTAAAATGTTGTCAATTGAAATAACTGGAACATTTTGTGAAGCAATCTTTAAAGAATCTGGTGATCTTCTGGTAAAAACTGCTACCAATTCCATGTCTGGGTTTTGTGTAATAGAGTTTTCAACTCCTCTGCCTAAATTTCCGTATCCTAAGATACCAATACGAATAGTCATGATTAAATCCTTTTTAAAACTTTTTATTTGTTGTTCTTCAAGTAGTGAAACAATAACATGATAAACTTTAATAAGTAAAGAAAAAAATGAGGTGTTTTGAAGAAAATTTTTCAAAAAACCTCATTTACCTGTCTGAACAGATTTTAGAACAAATCATCGATTGTTTCGGGTTCCTTGTAAGGACTGTTGTTTTCTGTGTCGTACGAGAAATCCGCATCTTCAATGTATGGAGAGTTGATGATAATATCTATATCTTTCATAAAATATTCTTGGTAACCAACAATATTGCTTGAGTATACAGTGTTTGGAGGAGTTATCTTTTTAGTAGGAACATCTTTTAAAGCTCCTTTCATGTACTCGATCCATATAGGTAGAGCAGCTTTTCCTCCTGATTCGCCACGGCCTAATGGTCTAGAGTAATCGTCAAATCCAACCCATACCGTAGTTGCTAGATCTTTAGAGAAACCCGAGAACCAAGCGTCTCTACTTTGGTTAGTTGTTCCTGTTTTGCCTGCAATGTCGTTTCTTTTTAATTCTCTTGCTTTACTACCAGTTCCCCAAAAAGAACCATTATTGTTATGTCCACCAAAAATAACGCTACTTAGAGCTTCTGACATTAAGAATGCATTGGCTTTTGTTATGATTTGAGGAGCAAAAGCGTTTTCTTCTTGAATTTTGGCTTCGTTTTCAATTTTTTCTATTTCAATGCTATTTTTAATGGAGTCGTCACAAAAATCACATGCTACTGCAGGGTTTGCTTGGTATATAGTTAGGTTGTTTTCACCAAGCTCAATCCTGTCAATTAAGTAAGGTTCAATTTTATAACCATTGTTGGCAAAGGCTGCATATCCTGTCGCTAATTCTAGTGGGGTTACTTCATACGCTCCTAGAGCTAAAGAATCATTCTTATGAGATCTTTGGACTTCAAAACCAAACTTTTCTAGATGTTTAGCGAAATTTTCAATACCGAGAGCTCTTATAAGTCTAACAGATACTACATTCTTAGATTTAGCTATTGCAACTCTTAATGGTATGTAGCCTTCGTAAACGTTTGGAGAGTTCTTAGGTGACCAATTTGAGTTGCTGTATGAATTCCATACTGAAATAGGAGCATCAAGCATAAGTGTTGCTAATGAGTAGTTATTTGCTAGTGCTGCAGAGTATAGGAATGGTTTAATGTTTGAACCTGCTTGTCTCTTCGCTTGTTCTACTCTGTTAAACTTACTTTTTAGATAACTAAAACCACCAACTAATGCTTTAATTGCACCATCTTTAGTATCAATTGAAACTAAAGCTGATTCAATATTTGGTATTTGTCTTAGAATGTATTTGTCATTCTTTTTTTCAACATAAACAAGGTCACCAACCTTTAAAACTTCATGTACAGTCTTAGGAGACGGGCCTGTGTATGAATCAGTCTTAAATGGTTTTGCCCATTTTATAGCGTTCCATTCAATTTTTTGATATTTGTCGCTTCGTAGATAAATAGTAGCTGAATTATCTTTGTTTAATTTAGTTACTATTGCGGGTTTTAGGATTTCAAACGATTTTGATTTGCGTAATGAAGTTTCCAAAGTTTTTTCATTAGAAATGTTTATATTTTCTTTTTCTACGAAGTTGTATGGTTTTCTAAAGCCATGTCTTGTGTCATAGTCCATAAGCCCTTTGTATACGGCGTTGTTAGCAGCGGTTTGATTTTTACTTAAAATGGTTGAATAAACTTTATAACCATCTGTATAAACGCTTTCACCGTATTTACTTTCAAGCTTTAATCGAATTGACTCTGCTACATACTTAGCGTCGAGTTCAATTGGAGAACTATGATAGCTTGCAACAATTGGTTCGTTCTTTGCAGTTTCATATTCTTCAGGAGTAATCATGTTTAATGTTAGCATTCTATTTAAAACATGATTTCTTCTTTTGAGAGCATTCTTTGGATTTGAAATAGGGTTTAATGTACTTGGAGCTTTTGGTAAGCCTGCAATGATTGCGGCTTCACCTAATGTTAATTGATCAACAGTTTTGCCAAAATAAACATATGCAGCAGCACCAATACCATACGAATGATGTCCTAATGCTATCTTGTTTAGGTATAACTCAAAAATTTCATCTTTAGTTAATATTTGCTCAATCTTTAAAGCAATAAATATTTCTTGAATCTTTCTAGTAAATGTCTTTTTGTTAGTTAAAAAGAAGTTTCTTGCTATTTGTTGAGTTAGGGTGCTTGCACCTTGAGCTTTTCTACCTGTTTTTAAATAAATAAGACCTGCTCGAGTTATGCCAATAGGATCAATACCGTAATGTTCGTAGAAACGAGCATCTTCTGTTGCTAAAAAAGCGTTCTTAATATTTTGTGGAATATCGTTGAATCTTAAAGGAATGCGTCGTTTTTCTCCAAACTCACCAATAAGTTTTCCGTCAGCAGAATATATCCTTAAAGGTATTTCATATGAAACATTTTTTAAAATTTCTACATTTGGAAGAGTTTTTTGCGTAAAATAATAGTAAATGCAGCATAAACCCACGATTATGTTGAACGTAAACAACCCAAACCAAATTATTCTTCTAGTCCATTTTAGTAACATAGCTTTTATATCTTCATAATTATCACTGATTTTTTGATAATTATAATATAAATTGTTATCTATCTCAAAAATGGATGTTTAAAAAAAAATATTTTTTTTACGTTTGCGTAATTTAAGTTTATTATGTTAGAACAAGTTAAAATGTTTAATCAGCACGGATGCAAATATGGCTGGAATGAAAAATAAAGGTACTCTTTATCCACTAATTGGTGTGGATTTTGGGAGTCATACAATTAAAGCGGTTGCAGTTTCTGGTAAGGCAGATAATTTTCAGATAGTAAGTCTTGCGGAAGTTCCAACACCTAAGAACAGTATCAAAGATAGTAAAATCGTTGATATTGATAAGGTGGTTCAATCTACAAGAACATTATTGAAACATGTTCATGCTAAATCTAAATATATTGCAACATCGGTATCTGGTTCTAGTGTTATCTCAAAAATAATACAAACCGATTTAGGTTTGAGTGACGCAGATTTAGGTGAAGAAATCAGAACTGAGTCTGAACAACTATTCCCATTCTCATTGGAAGAAGTTAGTTTAGACTATGAAGTACTGGGAACAAATCTAAGTGATACAACTAAACAGGATGTATTAGTTTGTGGTACTAGAAATGAATTAGTTGAATGTCGTGTAGTCATTTTCGACATGTTAGGAATGTCAACAAAGGTATGTGACGTAGCCTCTCATGCTATTGCAAGAGCGGTTAAGGCGATGTATCCTACTTATAGGGATAAGGCTTCAAGTCAAGTTACTGCAATTGTTGATATTGGAGCTAACGACATGACTTTTGCTGTTTTATATCAAGGTGAAATCATCCACCAAAGAATTCAATCTTTTGGTTGTGAGGTGTTAAACACTATGATTGCTAATAACAGTGGAGAAGGTGCAGAAAGCGTAGAAAGATCTAAGATAGAAGGTACTTTACCTGATAGTTCTAAGGCGATTGTTACTACGTTTTCTAATGATGTAGTAATGCATATCAAGAGAAATATTCAACAATTTACATCATCATCTAGTCATCGTCAGGTAAATAATATTGTTTTAACTGGTGGTGCTTTCTTACTTAAAGATATTGGTGAAAATGTTAAGAAGAGTTTCAACTCTTATAAAGTAGAAATTCCTGATATGTTTAAGTCCAACCCACAATTTAAGACAGAATTTAACCAAACGGGTTGTAAGTATATGACAGCTCTTGGTTTAGCTTTAAGGAGTTTTGAACCATGTCCAATATAAACTTACTTCCATGGCGCCAAGAACTAACAGAAAGATTAAGAAAAGCTTTCATGAATTCTGTTCTGTTATGTTTTGCAGTTGGTGCGGGTATTGCGTTCTTAATCTATCTTGCTTTCGCATATCAAATTGATAGACAAGAGAGTCGTAATACTCAATTAAAGAACGAGATTGCAAAGGTTGATCAGAAGATCGCTGAAATTGCTAAATTGAAAGAACAAATTCAGCAATTAAAGGATCGTATGAATGCTATCAATACTTTGCAACAAAGTCGTAATATCCCTGTTCATTTATTCTCTGATTTGCCAACAATTGTTGCATCAGGTGTATATTTGAATAAGATGAGTTTGAATGGTAATACTGTTAATGTTAATGGTTTAACAGAAGCTAATACACGCTTATCATCAATGATAAGAAACATTGATAATAGCAAGTGGTTAGGTAACGGTAGTATTGCTCAAACTAAAGCAGAGTCTAAAGATGGTAAGAGAATTTTACCAACTCTTCCTGATGGTTTGTATGAATTCAATATGCAATTCAATATCTTAGGTGAAGGAAATAATGCTAAGAATACAAATAACAAGAAAAGAGGGGGTAAATAATGGCTATTGATTTAAATGTATCAAATATTGATATTAAGCGCGTAGAAACATGGCCAGCTCCTTTACGTTATTTAACATGTTTAGTAGTTGCGGTAGTTGTAGTGGTTCTATCATGGTTCTTAGTTACAGAAGATCAAAGTAACTCACTTGAAAAGTTAGAAAACACTGAAGGTGCTTTACGTAGTGAATATATTGAAAAGGCTAGAGTAGCTGTTAATTTAGATCAATATATTGAACAAAAGATTGAATTGGAATCTAAGTTAGAATCTCAATTACGTCAATTACCTAACAATAACGAAGTTGCAAATTTATTAGACGATATCAGTTTTATTGCTCAAGATAATGGTTTACAGTTGATTAGTATCAAGTGGGAACCAGAAATTAAGCAAGAAATTTATACTGAATTGCCTATGTCTATTCAAGTTACTGGTACTTACGAACAGTTAGGTAAGTTTACAGAAGATTTATCTGCACTTCCTCGTATCGTTACAATGGCTAAATTTGATTTAGAACACGTTGGCGGTAAGGATGCTAAGCCTACAAATGAACTTCTTGATATGAAGATGTTAGCTAAGACTTATCGTTACAACGAAGAAGAAGCTACTAAGGCTCGTGAACGTGCTGATAGAAGAAATAAGCGAAGAGGTGGTAGATAATGAAGCGTACTTATTTAGTTACAACACTTCTTGTTGCAGGATTAAGTTTAGTAGGTTGTCAAAAGTACACAGATGATATCTCTGTATTCTGTGAAACACAGTTAAAGCAATCTCCTAGTCCGATTGAACCTTTACCAGAAGTTACAAATTTTGTGGCTATGGAATTTGAACCTAAGACAGATCGTATGCCTTTCGTTTTACCAAAGCCAGAAATAGCAATGGTTCAACATGTTAAGCAATTGAATTGTGAACAACCAGATCGTGAAAGAGCTATTGAAGAATTAGAACAATTTGCTTTAGATAACTTATTCATGAAGGGTACACTTGTTCATGAAGGGAAATTGAAGGCTTTAGTACAAACAGCTGAAGGTGATTTAGTTCGTGTTGTACCAGGCATGCATATGGGTTTAAACTTTGGTAAGGTTATTCGAGTTGCCCCTGATGTTGTTGAAGTGGAAGAATTCATTTCTGACGGCAAAGGTTGTTGGGATAAGCGTACAACTCGTTTAGATATTATAATTGCAGAATAAGAAAGGCAGGCAGGAAAAAATTATGAACTTTCAAAAGAAGAAATTAGGGCTTTTGGTAATGCTAGCAACAGTTGCTGGTGTAATGATGCCTGCTGAGGCAGCTACAAAGCTTGAAAATGTAAAGATTAATGATTCGTTAGCAAGTCAAACTAGAATTGAATTACAATTCGATGGTCCAGTTGCTGCTTATCAAGAAAGATTACAATACTCTCCAGAACAATTAGTGATCAACTTAAATGATGCTGAATCAGCATTGTTAAAGGACTCTATGGACTTAAATGTTAAGGCTGTTAAGGGTCTAAAAGTATCTCAAAACGGTGAAAACCTAGATGTTGTTGTTGGTTTAGAAAGCTTAGTTGCTTATGAAGTAAGTCAACAAGGTAACTCATTATTCTTGACATTAGGTAATGATCCAAGAGTTACTGCTGCAACAAACGCAGTTAAGACTCCTACAATCGTTAGTTCAGATGTTAAGGGTGTTGCTTCTGGTATTAACAGAATTAATAATGTAAACTTCAAGAAAGGTTCTAAGGGTGAAGGTTTAACTGTTGTTACATTAGACAACAAGAACGCAGCTCTAGAGTTACAAAAGAAGGGTACTCATTTATTAGCTAAGTTCCATGGTACTTCAGTAGTTTCAGATTTCTTAGCAATCATGGATGTTGCAGATTACTCAACTCCGATCAAGTCTATCGATATCTCTGAAAATTCAGACGGTACTGTTTTAGATTTTGCTATGTACAATGCAGACTTTGATGCTAATTTTGATCAAAATGGTGAAACTGTAGTTATCAATGTTGCTAAGAAGAAGCCTACAATTAAGGCTAATTCAGCTCCTAAGTACAATGGTAAGTTATTATCTTTATCATTCCAAGATATTCCAGTACGTAACGCGTTAAAGATCTTAGCTGAAGAAATCAAGATTAACTTAGTTATGAACGATTCAGTTCAAGGTAATATTACTGTTAATTTTGATAGTGTTCCTTGGGATCAAGCTTTAGATACAATTTTACGTGTTAAGGGCTTAGACAAGAGAATTGAAGATTCTATCTTATTAGTTGGTAAGCAAGATGAATTAGCTGAATATGAACAAAAGCAATTAGAAGAAATCGAAAAGAAATCTGCTAAGGAACCGTTAATCACTGAATTTATCCAAATCAACTATGCTAAGGCTGCTGATTTTGTTAAGTTAATCAGTACTAAGGATTCTGAATTGTCAATCAGTGCTTCTAACAACAATTCAGGTTCAAATGGTAGTAATTCAGATTCTTCTGACAGCTTATTATCATCAAGAGGTACTGTAACAGTTGATGAAAGAACTAATACTTTAATCATCAAGGATACAGAAGCTTCAATTGCAAATATCAGACGTTTAATCGATGCGTTAGATAGTCCAGTAGAACAAGTTGTTATCGAAGCTCGTTTAGTAACAGTTGACGAATCTGTTACTGAAGAAATGGGTATCAGATGGGGTAACTTAGGTTCTGGTGGTAACCCTGGTATGAGTACTACTCGTGGTGGTAATAGCAGTACTACATGGAATACAGAAGCTGGTACTATGATGCCATTACCAAGTGATAAGGGTAGCGGTGGATTGTTAAGTATTAAGCATTATGGTAGTTTAGTTAACTTAGATTTAACTTTATCTGCATATGAAGCTGAAAATAGAACAGAAATCATTGCTAGTCCTAGAGTTACAACTACTAACCAAAAAGAAGCTTTAATCGAACAAGGTTATGAAATTCCAGCAGTTTCATCAGCTTCAAATGGTGCTACAACAGTAGAATGGAAGAAGGCTGTATTAAGTTTAGGCGTTACTCCTCAAATTACTCCTGATGACAGTGTATTCTTAGATATCGAAGTTAAGCAAGACGAACTTGGTGATAAGATTACAACAACTAATGGTGAAGCAATCTCAATTGCAACTCGTCATTTAGAAACATCAGTATTAGTTGGTAACGGTGAAACATTAGTGTTAGGTGGTATTTTCCAACAAACATTAAAGCGTGATGTTTACAAGGTACCATTACTAGGTGATATTCCAGTATTAGGTTGGTTCTTCTCAAGTACTTCTAATTCAAATAACAAGCGTGAAGTGTTAGTATTTATTACTCCTCGCATTGTTAAGGAAGCTCAATAATAACTAATCTAAAGTAATAATTTATAGAAAGCTCTCAATATTGGGAGCTTTTTTTTATATATATAATATCTATTTTAGAAAATATTATATAATCTAGAAATCAAATTCATTTTAATTAAATTAATAATATATGGCGTCGAAATTTAACATTTTTTTAGTAGGTCCAATGGGGACTGGTAAAAGTACAATTGGAAAGGTATTAGCTGAATTAACAGGATTAGAGTTTGTAGATTCAGATACCGAAATAGAAATAAGAACAGGGGCTGATATCGCCTGGGTTTTTGATGTAGAAGGAGAAGATGGATTTAGACAACGTGAAGAAGTTGTAATTGATGATTTAACTAAAAAGAATGGAATCATCTTGGCTACTGGAGGTGGCGTTGTTAAGAATAAAAATAATCGTCTTCATTTAAGTGCTAGAGGTACAGTTGTTTATTTGGAAACAACACCTGAAAAACAATATGAACGTATTGGAAATGATAAGAGAAGACCTCTCTTAAACAATTCAAATCCCTTACAAATTTTAAAGGATTTAACGGCTCAAAGAGATCCGTTGTATAGAGAAATTGCAGATATCATTGTAAAGACAGATGAAATGACTACAAGTCAAATCTCACATGAAATTTTATCAAAAATGAAGGATATGGGAATAAACTATGATGAAGAATAAGTTAACTGTTGAATTAGGAGATAGAAGTTATCCTATTTATATTGAATCGGGTTTATTAACAAATGCAGACAAGTGGATAGATACAATTAAAAAAAGAGGTAAAGTTGTAATTATTACTAATACAACTGTACAGCAATGGTATCTTCAACCTTTAAAGGATTCATTAGTAAAGTATGGGATTTCACCTTTAGCTTTGATTTTAGAAGATGGTGAGAAGTATAAAAATTTAGAAAGCTTTGATAAGGTAATGACCTTTTTAATGGAACATAACTGTGGAAGAGATACAACCTTAATTGCACTTGGCGGCGGGGTTATAGGGGATTTAACAGGTTTTTGTGCAGCAAGTTTCCAAAGAGGGGTAGATTTTATACAAGTTCCGACAACATTATTGTCTCAAGTTGATTCATCTGTTGGTGGAAAGACAGGTATCAATCATCCTTTAGGTAAAAATATGATAGGAGCTTTTTATCAACCAAAATCTGTAATTATTGATATCGATTGTTTAAAAACTCTTCCTCAAAGAGAATTATCTGCTGGTATGGCAGAAGTTATCAAATACGGTATCATTTGGGATAAAGAATTCTTTGATTATCTGGAAGGACACACTAGTCAAATTTGGAATTTGGATTACGAAGTATTATGTAATGTTATTCATACTTGCTGTAGTATCAAGGCTGAAGTGGTTCGTCAAGATGAAAAGGAAGGCGGTTTACGTGCTATTTTAAATTTAGGTCATACTTTTGGGCATGCAATTGAAACATTCATGGGATATGGTGTTTGGTTACATGGTGAAGCAGTTGGCGTCGGCATGTGTATGGCAGCAAAGCTTGCTTTAATGCGTAATATGATAACTGATGATGATTTTACTAAGATAAAATCTTTAATTAAGGAAAACAAATTACCAATTTTTAAGCCTGAAAACATGACAGTTCAAGATTTCTTAAGCTTGATGGTTCATGACAAGAAGAACATAAATGGTAAAATTCGCTTTATTTTACCAACTAAGATGGGTGCAAGCTCGTTATTTTCAGATGTAACTGAAGATGAAATTGTAGAAGCAATAAAATAAAATTAAATAAATATTAAAGAGTAGGGGAAAGAGATGGCTCTTGAACAGTTACCAAAATTATCTAGTCAGACAACATTAATAGAAAGAATTAAATATCAATTATCTGTAGGTGTTCCATTTATATTTGTTTCTGGGACCAAGGGTTCTGGAAAAACAGTTATTAGCGAACAAATTTTGTCATGCATAGATGATTCATACGTTACTGCATATATAACATGTGATAATAGTATGAGACTTGAAAAGGTGAGGGAATTACTGTTAAGACAACTTTCTCCTTCTTCAATTTTTAATAATGAAGATAGGTTAATTGGAACAGTTCAAAGAATTAATTTTGACGATAAAAGAGTTCTTATCGTTGTAGACGATGTTCATAATGTTCCTGATTCATTTTTAATAGAGTTAGCTGAAATTTATAAAATCTATTATGACAGTGGTTTAATTTCAGTAGTAATTACAGCTGAACCAAAGTGGGCTGAAATTAAAGCAAAGAGTTTTAGGGATGCTGAAATATCTATTATAGAAATGGAAGTACCTGAACTAAGTAAAGCTGAATCTATTTATGTATTGTCTTATTATTTGAAACTATTAAATTCACCATATGCAAAGGATGAAGATTATAAATACAAAGTTATTGGTAGTTGTAATGGTACACCATCAAAGATTAGACAATTAGCAGAAAGCTTATCCAATGAAAAAGCGACAGTTCAGTTAGGAGATTTTGGAGAAAGAGAAGTTAATAAAAAAGAAAATGATACTAAGGGAGGATTTATGAGTAAAAAGATCTTATCTCTTGTTGCAGTGTTTATTGCATGTATATCAGTATTAATTATTCTTTCTGTTTGTGTATTCGATAAAAAACCAGAAGTTGATTTTGCGACGAAATTAACTCCAGCTAAAGCACAAGTACATCAAGATCAGCTTATTGATGAAGTGATAGGTAAGCAAGATGAAGAAGAAAATCAAGAAAGCCCTGAAGCTGAAACTTTGATAGTTCAAACTGATTCAAATATTTCTAATGATGAAGTTATAGAAAAACAAGAAACTGAAAAAGAAATTGTTGTAGTTAATGATGATAGTAAGCAATTAGATGTAAACGAACAAAGTTCAAATAATGAAATTGCTTTAATTAATGATGAAAAGAATGTAGTTTTTGATAATAATGAAGGCGTAAAGACTGAAGATAAGAAACAAGTATCTGAACAAACAAAGGACGAAGTTAAGCTTGCTGTTACAAAGACTGATGTTAAGGTAGCAGATGTTAAAACAGATACAGAACAAGCAACGAATAATCAAAAGAAGTCTCAACAAGATGTTGATAAGAAGCAAGAGATTGCTACTACTTTAGAATTAAAGAAGAGAGACGCAGATAATATTGTTGAAGCTAAAAAGGATATAGTCACAGAGAAAAAAGCTGAAGTTAAGAACGATGCTAAGGAAATTGCAGAAAAGGTAAATACAGTTGTTTCAGAAAAAACTCAAAAGGTTGCTAATGTTACAACAAAGTTAGATGAAAAACTAAAATATGACGAAACTAAGTTAACTTCTCAAAAGACTATTGCTGAAAACAAAGTACAAGAAGTAAAGAATGAGACTAAGGCGAAGGTACAAGAAGTAGCTAAGAAAGTTGCTGTTAAGAAGGAAGAACCTAAGAAGGCGATTACAGATACTCCTTCTGTTGATGAAAATTCATTAACTTCATTTGAAAAATTAAAAGATAATCATTATAGTGTGCAGTTGTGTGCAGTTATAAAGAAATCTGATGCACAAAGAGTGTTAAATAAGGTACCTAATAATAGTTATCTTTTATTTAGAAAGAGTGATAAGAAGTATATTGTTGTTCATGGTGAATTTTCGTCAATGAAGAAAGCCTCTCTAGCTATAGATTCATTTCCTGAAGATATAAAGAAGGCAAAACCATGGCCTAAGAAGATTGTAAAGATCAAAGCTGAAATTAAATAAGGTTTAATATGAAAAATTTAATTGCTCCATCAATTTTATCTGCTGATTTAGCAAGACTTGGGGAAGATGTAAAAGCTGTTTTAGAAGCTGGCGCAGATGTTGTTCATTTTGATGTTATGGATAATCATTATGTTCCTAATTTAACTTTTGGACCATCTGTATGTAAAGCTTTAAGAAATTACGGTATTACCGCTCCAATTGATGTGCATTTAATGGTAACTCCTGTTGATGAATTAATTAGTGAATTTATTAAGGCGGGAGCAACAAGTATTACTTTTCATCCTGAAGCTACTAAGCATATTGATAGATCTTTACAGTTAATAAAGAATGCAGGCTTAAAAGCTGGTCTTGCTATAAACCCTGCTACTTCATTATCAGTTTTAGATTATGTATGGGATAAATTAGACATGGTTTGTATTATGTCTGTAAACCCGGGATTTGGTGGTCAAGTTTTTATTGAATCAGCTATTTCTAAAATTGAAAATCTTAAGATGCTAGCAAATAAAAATGGAAAGGAAGACTTTATCATTGAGGTTGACGGGGGAGTAAAAGTTGATAACATCAAGCGTATAGCAGATGCTGGTGCAAATATGTTTGTTGCAGGTTCCGCTATATTTAATGCTGATGATTACAAAGATGTTATTTCTAAAATGCGTTCACAATTAGGGGAAGCATAGGAGTAATGCTTGTAAATAAGTTACCACGTTTAGTTTTATTTGATTTAGATGGAACTTTAATTGATACTGTTCCATATTTAAATATAGCTGTTAATGCTGCTTTAGAGAAGTTAGGTTATCCGCAGGTTGATGAATCATTAACAAGAATATATGTTGGTAATGGTCCTTATGTGTTGTTAGCAAGAGCTATTAAAAGACGATTAGATGCAACATTAAATGATATAGACCAAGTTAAATTAAGAGTTGGTGTAGATGAGTTTAATAGAGTATATAGAACTCAAACTAATTGTCGTAAGGATATATATAAAGGTGTTTTAGAAACTTTAGATTATTTTCGCGAGAATAACGTAAAAATGGCTATTGTTACTAATAAACCAGATATGTTTGTAAAGGACATCTTATGCGATTCTGGATTAGATGGTTACTTCTCTTATTTTTTAGGTAGTGGGGTGATTGAGGAAAAGAAACCAGATCCTATACCATTGCTTTATGTAGCTAACAAGTTGAATATAGATATATCTGATTGTGTTATGGTTGGTGATTCCTTGAATGACATTATAGCTGCAAAGAATGCAAAGTGTTGTTCTATAGCGTTAACGTACGGATATAATCATGGCAAGGATATAAGGGAAAGTAATCCTGATTATGTATTCGATGACTTTATAAAAATAAAAGAATTATTTGATAATAAAAAAATATAAACATACGGAAATATTATGAAAGAAATAGTTTTTAGTGCAGCTCAGCCTTCTGGTCAATTATCTATAGGTAACTATATCGGGGCGTTGCGTCAATGGGTTAATATGCAAGACCAATACGACTGTATTTATAGTGTTGTGGATTTACATGCTATTACAGTTCGTCAAGATCCATCAGCTTTAAGAGAAGCAATTTTTAATACAATTGCTTTATATTTAGCTGTAGGTATTGATCCAAATAAGAGTATCTTATTTTTACAATCACACGTGCCAGAGCATGCTAAGCTTCAATGGGTATTAAATTGTTATACTCAGATGGGAGAGTTAAGCAGAATGACTCAATTTAAGGATAAGGCAAAGAGATACGGTGACGTCAACACTACAGTTGGCTTATTTGACTATCCAGTATTAATGGCTGCGGATATCCTATTATATAATGCTAATCTAGTTCCAGTTGGTGAGGATCAATTACAGCATTTAGAGTTAACTAGAGATATCGCTACAAGATTTAACAATTTATATGGTGAAATTTTTACTCTTCCTAAGGGCTTTGTTCCTAAGTCAGGAGGTAGAGTAATGTCTTTACAAGACCCAAGTAAGAAGATGTCTAAGTCTGATGATAATAGAAATAATGTTATAACTTTATTAGAAGAACCAAAGACAATTTTAAAGAAATTAAAGAAGGCGATGACAGACTGTGATGAGCCACCTGTTGTTAGATATGATTGGGAAAATAAGCCAGGAGTATCTAATTTGTTAGACTTAATGAGCTCAGTTACAGGTGAATCAATTGAAAATCTTGAAAAGCATTTTGAGGGGAAAATGTATGGTCATTTCAAGACAGAAGTTGGTGAAGCTGTTGTTTCATTATTAGAACCAATTCAACAAAAGTATAAAGATTTAAGAAGTAACGAAGATTACTTAAGAGAAATCTTTGCAGTTGGTGCAAATAAAGCTAGTGAAAGGGCTCAAAAGATAATTGATAAGGTATACAAAGCAGTGGGTTTTGTAGAACTTTAATTATCATAATAAAATAAGAGGCGGGATATGCGACAGAGGATATTAAGCATACTGTTTGTTGTTATAGCTTTAATAGTTATTGCAATTGTATATAAGTATGACCTATTGCATATCCAGTCTAAAAATATTCAAAGTTCAATAATAAAGACAGTAAGAGTCGATAAAGTTGATCTATCTAATTCTGCTTTGATTGTTCCGTTAATAGGGAGAGTTAATGCAAATCAATCTGTTAATATAACCTCTGAAGTAACTGCAAGAATTAAAAAAATTGGTTTTAATTCAGCTCAAGCTGTTAAGAAGGGGAGTTTATTAATAGAACTTGAAAATTCAATACAAAAATCTAAGCTAAAGGAAGCTCAAATTAATTTAGATAATGAGCTTAGAAAACTAAATATCTCTCATAAGTTAATGAAGAAAGGTGCTTTAAGTTTAGATAGCTATGAGCAGCTTAAAGCAAGTGTCGAATCCTTAAAGGCTGTGGTTGAAATTCGTAAGGGAGAACTTGAAGAAAGAAGTATATATGCTCCTTTTGATGGAGTTCTTGGTTTACACGATTTAACAGTTGGTAAGTTAGTAAAGCCAGGTACTGTTTTATTTCAGCTTGATGACTTAAAGAGGGTGTACGTAGATTTTGTTTTACCAGAAAAATATCTTTCAAAGATTGTCTTGGGACAAAAGGTTTACGCAACGACAGATGTGTGGGAAGGGAAGAGATTTTTAGGCATTATTAAGTCAATTGATACTCATATCGATGATTCAACTCTATCCTTTAAGTTACGCGTATATTTTGATAATAAAAACCTTATGCTTTTAGATGGAATGATGGTAAAGCTTAACTTAAATTTATCTTCTGAAAAGTTGCCAATGATTCCATTAAAATCTGTTGTTTATATTGGTGACGAAAGATACGTTTATGTATTGGGGAAAGATGATATTGTTAATAGAGTGAAGGTGTCATTAGGTACCGTTAATGGTACTAATATTGCTGTAAAGAGTGGTTTACAGTTAGATTCATTAATAGTTGTTGAAGGTGCTGAGAACCTTAATGACAATGATAAAGTAAAGGTTTTAAATAAAACAGATTCAATTATAAATAACGATGTACCATTAAAGAGAAAGAAAAAGAATAACGAAGTTAGCAAGCTGCAGAACTCTGTAGATAAGGAAGGTTAAGATGTTTCTAAGTGAGATATCAATAACCCGACCTATAGCTGCAATCGTATTAAGCGTTTTAATGCTTATTTTTGGTATTGTTTCATTTTCAAAACTGCCTGTAAGAGAACTTCCTGAGATTAATGAACCTTCAGTATCCGTTGTAACGTCGTACGCAGGTGCTGCTCCTAATGTTGTTGAAACAAAAGTTACTAAACCAATCGAGAATGAATTATCTGGCATTTCAGGTATAAAGACGATTACTTCAACGAGTAGAAGTGGACATTCTAGGATTAATGTTGAATTTAATGAAAAAAAGAACATGATAGAAGCAGTATCTGATATAAGAGATGCTGTATCGCGTGCTTCTAAAAAGCTTCCAAAAGATGTTGATGAGCCTATTACAACTAGAGATAATGGCGAAGACGAAGTTGTTTTGTGGTTGAATTTGTCAAGCACAAATATGCAAAGATCAGAACTTTCTGATCTAACCAAAAGATTTGTGGAAAAACAATTATCCTTAGTAGATGGAGTCTCTCAAGTTAAGCTTGTTGGGGCTGTGGATAAGGTTATGTATATAACCTTAGATCCCGATAAGATGAACTCGTTAGAAATAACAGTTGATGATATTGTTGATGCCATTGGTAATGAAAATATTGAATTACCAAGTGGCGAAATTAGAAATGATGACATGTATTTCCCTGTTAAGGTAAATCGTGTTTACACTGATGAAAATTTCTTTGGATCATTACCTATAAAGCATGATGGTATTAACGGAACAATAAGATTAAGAGAAGTAGCAGATATAGAGTTTAATGCGAAGAATGGTGAAAGTATTTATCATAGAAATGGTGTTTCTAGTATAGGTATTGGTATTATTCCACAAAGTAACGCTAATCCTTTGGAGGTTGCTAAAGCTATAAGAAAGGAAGTGGATATATTAAAGGGACAACTTACAGATAATGTGGTATTAGCTCTTGATTATGATAGTACTATATATATTCAAAACTCTATAGATGAGGTTTATGAAACCTTAGTTATAACCGCTTTATTAGTTATATTATTCTTATATTTGTTTATTGGGTCTTGGCGTATTACCATTATTCCTGCTATAACAGTTCCAATCTCGTTGATTGCTGCGTTCATCGGTGCTTATATAATAGGTTTCTCAATTAATCTAATAACACTTTTAAGTCTTATTTTAGCAATAGGTCTTGTAGTAGATGATGCAATTGTTATGGTTGAGAACATTTCTTATCACTTAAAGAAGGGTGAAAATGTATTAGTTGCATGTTGGAATGGGGCGAGAGAGGTTGGTTTTGCGATTGTAGCGACAACGGTTGTTCTTGTTATGATTTTCTTGCCATTGATCTTTATTGAAGGAGTAATGGGAAGCATGTTCACGGAATTTGCTTTACTATTGTCTTTTGCTGTGGTCTTTTCTTCAGTTGTAGCCTTAACTTTGGCTCCCGCTCTTTCTAGTATCTTATTAAAAACAAGATTTATAAAACAACCTAAGGGGATTGTTAAATACTTTGATTTTTTCTTTACATTTGTAGAAAACAAATATGAACAATTATTAAAAAAACTGTTGTTTAATAAATATCTTTACCCTGGAATATTTGCATTAATTATCGGTGGTATATTCTTATTTTATTCAAATATTATTCATCAATTTGTTCCAACAGAAGACAGAGGAGTAATATATATTTACGCTTCTGGTCAAGAAGGAGCAAGTATTTATAGAATGAAGAGAAACATGGCTTTAATAGAAGAAAAGCTTTTGCCTTTTATTGATAAAGGCTTGTTCTCTTCTGTAAGTTTCAGTACACCATCTTTGGGACAAGGTTCAGATCAAAGTGGATTCGTGATTATTCAGTTAGTTGATTGGAGCAAGCGTACTAAACGTTCGAAGGAAATAATAAGCGATTTGAAACTTTTATTGAGTGATATACCTGATTTAAAGGTATTTGTATATGAACCAGGATTTAAGGGGAGCTCTCAATCTCCTGTGCGTTATGTTCTAAAGGGACAAGATTATGATGAATTAAATAGATTGTCTAATAAATTGTTAGATGATGCTTTAAATTCAGATATCATTGTTAATGCTAATACGAATTACACAAATCAAACTCCGGAAATAGAAGTGTCTATTCGTCAGGATAGGGCTTCTGTGATGGGCATATCTTTAATAAATGTATCTAAAGCTTTACAGACATATTTGGGGGGGACTTCACATACTTCATATGTGTACAAAGGTGAAGAATATGACGTATTTTTAAAGGCTGAAGAACAAAAGTTTGTTGATATCAATAAAATATCGTCATTAGCAGTTCGCTCAAAGAATGGACAAATGGTAACTTTAGGAAGTGTTGCAGAGTTTAAGTTGGTTGCAAGTTCAAAGCGTTTGCCTCATTATGATAGACAAAAGGCTATTACTGTTAGAGGTTATCCAGCTCCTAATAAGAGCTTGGGCGAAGTTCTTGACTGGATGGATGGTTGGGCTAAACAAAACTTAACAAAGAATGTTACAACAGATTTAACAGGTGAATCAAAGAACTTTAGAGATAGTGAGAGTGATTTGGTTTTAGTTATATTTTTATCTTTAGTTGTAACATATTTGGTTTTGTGTGCTCAATTTGAGAATTTTGCTTATCCTATAGTTGTAATGATTACTATTCCTCTAGGTGTACTTGGAGGTTTGATTGGGTTGTGGATAAGTGATGTTTCTTTGAATATTTATAGTCAAATAGGGTTCTTGTTGTTGATTGGAATGGTTACCAAGAATGGTATCTTAATTGTTGAATATGCAAATCAATTAAGAGCTAAAAAGATAGAACTATTAGAAGCAACTGTAAGTGCCTCAAAACGTCGTTTTAAACCTATTATGATGACATCATTAACAGCAATCATTGGAGCTGTTCCTTTATTGCTTGGTAATGGCTCAGGTTATGAAAGTCGTGAGTCTATCGGTGTTGTAATCTTCTATGGTATGACTATTTCAACACTTATAACAATTTGTATTCTTCCAGGTATCTATTATTTCTTTTCTGGTTTTATAAAGGTAAAAGCAGATAGAAAGGGGATTATACAGCAAGAATTATCCAAGATTGATAATGAATAGAGTTAAATTTATTTTTAATAAATGTTGATTTAAAATAAATTGAGTCTAATATGTATTTTTATAATTATTTTAAAATTATTATTAACGATTTAACTAGAGGTTTTGTCGATGGATCATGTTACAAGAGCTGATTTTGATAAATATCTAATTGGTATCTATCATCCAGCTGATTTTTTACCAGTAAAAGCAAAAGGTTCAAAATTTTGGGACTCAGATGGTAAAGAATATATAGATTTTGCAGGTGGTATTGCTGTAAATGTTATGGGACATTGCAGCGATGAAATGGTTTCGGCTTTAACAGAACAAGCTAATAAATTATGGCATATAAGTAATTATATGACCACTCAACCTACAATTAAGTTAGCAAAAAACTTAGTTGAAGCAACTTTTGCAGATAAGGTGTTTTTCTGTAACAGTGGTGGTGAAGCTAATGAAGCTGCTTTAAAGCTTGCAAGACGCTATGCTTATGATAACTTTGGTTCAGAAAAGAACCAAATAATTTCATTTTATAACAGCTTTCATGGAAGAACATTATTTGATGTAACTGTTGGTGGTCAAGCTAAGTATTGTGAAGGTTTCGGTCCTTTACCAGGAATGATTGAACATATTGATTTCAATGATATTGAAGCATTAAGAACTCTTATTTCTAAAGAAAAGACTTGTGCTGTAATTTTAGAGCCTATCCAAGGTGAAGGTGGAGTATTACCAGCAGATAAGGAATTTTTAAAAGAAGTTAGAGCTTTATGTACTGAAAATGATGTGGTGCTTATTTATGATGAAGTACAAACAGGTTTTGGTCGTACTGGGCATCTATATGCTTACCAAGAGTATGGTATTGAACCAGATATCTTAACATCTGCAAAAGGTTTAGGTGCAGGTATTCCAATTGGTGCTATGCTAGCGAGAGAGCATATTGCGAAGTCATTTGTTCCAGGTACTCATGGTACTACATTTGGTGGGAATCCATTAGCTTGTGCAGTTGCTTGTAAGTCATTTGAATGTGTGAATCGTCCAGAATTCTTAGCAGACGTAAAAGTAAAGGAAAAGATCTTCAAGGATAAATTAACAGCCTTAAATGCAAAATATGATTGTTTTGTTGACATCAGAGGTTTAGGTTTATTAATTGGTGCTCAATTAAAGGATGCATCTAAGTTAATGGAATTTAAAGCTGTTTGTATGCAAGAAGGTGTATTCGTACTAACAGCCGGTAATGATGTTGTACGCATGGTTCCTGCATTAAATATTTCAGTTGAAGAAATCGAAGAAGGTTTTGCTCGCGTTGAAAAAGCTGCCGCAAAATTATTTGCGTAGTTAGATAGTAATTCAAAATTATTTTCTGAAATATTGATTAAAAAATCCCCCAATTTTATATTAATTGGGGGTTTTTATGTTAAATTAAGATAAAGTTAATATTAACGACTGTTAAATACTACGATAGTCTTACCATGTGCACTGATCACTTCTTGTTCTTCTAAAGTCTTTAAGATTCTACCTACAGTTTCTCTAGAACAACCAACGATTTGACCAATTTCTTGTCTTGTGATCTTAATTTGCATACCATCAGGATGTGTCATAGCTTCTGGTTGGTGAGCTAAATCCATAAGTGTATGAGCTATACGACCTTGAACGTCTAAGAATGATAAGTCGCCTACCTTGTGGCTAGTTGTAGATAATCTTCTAGCCATTTGAGCACTTAATCTCATTAAAATTTCTGGATTAACTTGAATTAATTGTCTGAACTTCTTGTAAGAGATCTCAGCAATTTCACATGAAGTTTTTGCACGAACCCAAGCAGTACGAATTGGATTTTCACTTTCATCAAATAAACCTAATTCACCGATGAAATCACCTTGGTTTAGGTATGAAAGGATCATTTCCTTTCCTTCTTCGTCCTTGATTAAAACAGCTACTGAACCTTTTACGATAAAATATAAAGTTTCTGCTTTTTCTCCAGCGTGAATTAAAGTACCCTTAGCAGGATACTTGTGGATATGGCAGTGTGATAAGAACCATTCTTGAGTTGGGTCTGATTGTGGTTTGCTAATAAACATTCTAATTCTTCATCCTTTAAAGTAATTTTATATCTATAAAACAAATAGCCAAAATTACCATTTGTTTGGAATAACCAAATTATTTTATGCTGTTTTGTGGGCATAAATAAAATTAAATTTATTTAGTTATTCTATTTTGTAATATTTTTTTTAATTCTGATTTTTAATCAGCTTAGAAATAAAGTTTTTAAACTTTATAAATTTTTATGGATAAAATAATACTCAATTTTTTTTTAAATTTCATGTAAAATAATGTTTTATACACAAAACACATTGTATGTTGTGATGTGTATCACTAATAGGTATGTTAGATTTCGAAAAAGAATATATTAACGTTAAAATTACCAAGCCAAGTCATAATCCTCTAGTTTATACACTAGGGAACGTTAGTAAATGTAACCATAATGATTGACTTGCTAATACTATATAATTAAGACTTAAAATTTCCAAATTAAAAATTTTATGGATTTAATGATGCAGATAGATAATGATAAAAACCAGGAAGTAATTACTACTGAAAGTAGTAAGTTTGATGAAATAAGACACTATAACGATTCAGAAGTTCCAAATGCAATTCAAAGTATTTTAAACGATGACGAGCTAATCTCTGGGGTTTCTCGTTACATGTTTAAGAAATTACCAAACTTTATGGTTCGTATTCTAAAACCATTTGTTAAACACGTCTTAAAGAAAAAATTCTCTAAAGTGAAAACTATCAGAGAGGTTCAAGAATATGTTGCAACCTTTATGAAAGGAATTATCAGAGATACAACTGATGGTTTTACTTACAGTGGTTTCGATAAGTTAGATAAAAATACAGGTTATTTGTTTATTTCAAATCATAGAGATATTTCTCTAGATCCTGCTTTTATTGATATGGCTTGTTTTTTTAATGATTTAGATACTGTAAAAATAGCGATAGGTGATAATTTATTACGTAAGCCTGTAGCAACAGATTTAATGAAGCTTAACAAGAGTTTTATTGTTAAGCGCTCATTAACCTCTCCAAAGGCAAAGCTAAAAGCTTTTTCTGAGTTAAGTGAGTATATTGGTTTAGCAATTGAAGAAAAACATAATGTGTGGATTGCTCATAGAGAAGGTAGAGCAAAGGATGGAAATGACTTAACAGAAGAAGCAATCTTAAAGATGTTTTATATGTATGGGAAGAAGAAAGGTTTATCATTCTCCGAATATATTAAGCAACTAAAGATAGTGCCTGTTTCTATTACGTATGAGTATGATCCTGGTGATGAAGCTAAAGCGAGAGAGCTTTATGAAACTGAAAAGAATGGCACTTATACAAAATCTGAATTTGAAGATATTGACAGTATTGTAGGTGGTATAAAGGGCTATAAGGGACGTGTTCACATAAGTGCAGGCAAACCATTAGAAGCTGAATATGCAGATGCTTCAGAATTAGCTTTTGAAATTGATAGATATATTCACAAGCATTACAGAATGTTCCCATCTGCTATCATTGCTGCTAATCAATTAGATAATAGTGTTTCTTTAGATGGTATTACTGAAGTTGAAAAGAGTAAATATTTAGAAAGATTAAACTCAATTCCAGAGGAATTAAGAGAGATCTTTAATAAGTACTATGCAACTCCTTATTTTAATAATAAGAAGGTTCAGAATATTGAAGGTAAGCACTAATATATTTTAATTTATAAATTATAAAACCTTGTTTTACTTAAGCTTGAATAAGGTTTTTAAATTTAAAACGAATTAAATTAAGTAAATAAAAAAACAGGAATTTAATTCCTGTTTTTTTTTTTATCTTATCAACATTGTTCTCTTCGTTGAACTTTATATGTAAAACTTGAGTTAAGCTGCGATAGCCATTTCTTTATTAAAAACATATGGACATTCAGCTTCAGTATCGATTGTTACAATTTTAGTTTTTTCGATAAAGTTGAATGTTGTGCCTGTTGAAATAGTATATGCTCCCATCATTTTACCAATGATTAAATCGCCCATTTCTAATGTAGGCATTTGAATGTCTTCAGCAATGACATCAATACTGTCACAAGTAGGACCAGCTAATACTGAACTTTTAGTTTGTGAGTATTGTTTGTCTGTGTACTTTGGATATATAACGTGGTCAAATAATTGACCGCTGTAGCTACAATATATGCCATCATCTAGATAGTACCATGGCTTTCCAAATCTTTCAGCCTTACCAACAACAGAACAGATGTTAGTCATAACTGGAGCTGATAAGAATCTGCCAGGTTCTGCAATTACTCTCACTGAAGAGTTTAAGTGAGATAACGCTTCTCTAATTGGTTCGCAGAAACTGTAGATATCTGTAATTTGTGCATTATCATAATCCACAGGAAATCCGCCACCAATATCAAGAGTACGAATTTCAAAGCCTTGTTCTATTGCTTCATGAATTAATGAAACACATGAATTGATTGCTTCAACATGTCTCTTTGGATTTGGAACTTGTGAACCAACATGGAAAGATAAACCTTCAATGTCAAAACCTAAAATTTTTGCTCGATGCAGAAGAGGTAATACATGCTCTGGTAAACATCCAAACTTTTTAGATAAATCTACTTTAGTTTCAGGGTTAGGGAAACTAACTCTTAATAATAATTTAACTTGGTCCTTGAATTTATATAATTTTGTTAATTCTGCTTCGTTATCAAAAACGAAAATCTTGTTACCAAAATTTAAAGCGTATTCAATGTCAGACTCTTTTTTAATTGGGTGTGTGTGGATACACTTAGCAGGATTGACGTTAAATGATTTTACAAGATCAACTTCACCATTGGTAGCTAAATCAAAACTAGCTCCTAATTCATTTAAAACTTCTACCATTGTTGGATGTGGTAACGGTTTTAAAGCATAGTGTAAAGTTACGTTTGGAAGGGCTCTCGATAGTTCCGCGTATTGATGACGGATTGTTGCTTTATCTAATATTAAAAGAGGAGAACCATAATCATTGATTAAAGATTGATAATCAATATCTGCAACGAATAAATTGTTCATAGGCTTTAATGACACCTCACAAATGGGGTATAACCCCCTGCCAAAAATAATTCAGAAAAATTCTGAATACCGAATAGGGGGTCATTATTTATTTTTTTCTTTTAGATATCAACAATTATTTTTGTAGAAATGAAAATAATTAATTTTTTAAAAAAATATTTGTAAAATGTGTAAAATTATGAATCAGTTTTAATGTTAATTTTTTTGCAAAAAATTATTTATAAATGTTGAATTTCATCTTGTATAAAAGTGTAGAAAATATTGTTATACATTATGTTTTATATTTTATGAAATAGTTGTTACTTATTTTTAACAAAATTATTAAATATATGTCACGAATTTATAACAAAATATCAACTAAAACTCTTGAAAAATTGTATTATTAATAAGTTAATTGTAATAACATGGGATAAGTGTATTTTAGAATTTAAAATTAAAAACAGTATTGTTTTGATTTTGTTGTATCTAAATAACATAACCTATTAAAAATTAAGTAAGTTTGATCACTTATTAATATGTGTATTCGATGTTGTACAGATATTTGAGTATACTTTGATGAGGTGTCTGGTATGGAGCAACAAATAAACATGGATGTTGTAAAAACTAACAAGAAATTATCTAAGCCTTTAAGTAAAGGTTTTACTATAGTTGAGTTGATTATTGTTATTGTAATTGTAGGAATACTTACAACAATAGCTACTCCTTTAATGAATGATTGGGCAAAAGAAACTAGGGTTAAGACATCTGCAGATGATTTTGTTGCATTCTTAGAACAAGCTCGTAATGCTTCGTATAAGACAAGTAGTCCTGTAATTGTGCAAGCTATAAACAATGATTGGAATGCTGGTTTTGAGGCATGTGTCAATAATTGTGATAATATTGCAAATATCGTTGCAACTACTAGGTTAAGAGACACTACAGTTCGTTCAAACCTTGGTGCTAACGCCTTTAATTTTCGAATTAATCCTAACGGTTTTACCTCGATGCCTGCAGCAGGGGTTCCAAATATATTTTTCGCGTTTTGTACTTTTGAAGGGAATAATATACACAGAAGAGTGGTTGCATTAGGCCCAATGGGTTCAACGACAGTAACTGCATTTAATGTTACTCAAGGAAATGAATGTAACTTGAATATGAATAATGGTGGTGGAAATTAGTATGAAAAGAAATAAAGGATTTTCATTAATAGAGCTATTAGTTTCGCTATTGGTTGTATCGATTGCACTACTAGGTTTTGCTGCTTTACAAGCATTTAGTGCTAGAACTATAAGATCTTCTGAATATAAGAATGTTGGTAATGAAATAACACAAAGCTTTGTTAAATATTTACAGATGTCCCAAGATTCTATACGAGGTGTCAATTGGGCTAATGGTAATATTTTATTTTCGTGCGGTAACAATATTCCTAATAATGGAGCAGGTTTGCCTCAAAGGTTGACTGATGGTTTAAATGATTTATGTTCTACAGTTAATGGTGCCGTAGCGGGTATTGCTGGTAATGATTTGGTGTTGCAGTTTGTAAGGCAAACTCCAGGTGGTTTAAATGATAACTATGCCTATTATTCTGTTAATTTACGTTATGCTTACAGGCCTTTAAGAGCACAACAGGAAGCAGGTGCTGCAGAATTAGCTGATGGTGATATAACTGTAGTTAGATTTTGTCCATTTGCAGACAATCAACCTGCTCAAGCGTTGGCTGATCAAGCTGCAGATAGAGTAACAAACAATGTGGTGTGTGACATTGTAGAGGTGAGATTATAATGAACAAGAATAAAGGTTTTGGTTTAATTGAATTAATGGTCAGTATACTGATTGCTTCAATTATTGTAACAGGTTTGTATTCATTATTAACTTCAAGCGTAGTTAATTACGGTTTTTCTAATGCTTCTTCAGGGGCTGCAAAGACGTCTAGACAGGTAGGTAATATTTTTAATACTCTTATAAGTCAAGCTGGATTTATGGGGTATAGGATGGTTATGGTTGGTGCTACTAATCAGCCAATAAATTCGGCATATAATACTGGTTATGAAAATCCAAATTGGAGAGAAAATCAATCTATTATGGGATCTAATAATGGTCAAAGATTAAAGATAAGATTTAATGGTAGTTCATTAGAAGATGATCTAGTTAATACAGGTGTAACACAACCAAACGGTTATGTTTTAGATTGTAGAGGTATTGGTGTACCAAATAATGTTCAACTAGAACTTGAGTTTTTTGTTAATCCTAATTCTGGGTTAGTTTGCAGACAAAATATTTTAGCTGGAATAGGGGCTGCTAATTTTGATAATAACTTTGATAATCAACAAGAATTTGTTATCGATTCAACAGTTAGACGTTTAGAAGTTTTATATGGCGTAAGTATTCCTACCGGTAATAGTAATGGTTATTATAGAGCTGCAGATCTTATTGCTTTAGCGGTAGATTGGAATAAAGTATCAAACATTAGATATGCTCTAGTAACAAGTGTAGATACAGGACAAAGACTTGTAACTACACCAGATAATACTCAATTAGTTGTATTTCAAAGTAATGAATTTGTTAATAATGATGGTGTTGGTGATATTGTCTTTCAGATTGAAAATGGTCGACAAAGTTTTGTTCATAGAATTATGAAAGGTGACATTTCTATTTTAAATCAATACCAATATCTGTAGGAGGTTGCTAAATGGTAAAAAAACAGCAAGGTGTAGCTTTGATCATTGCATTAATTGTAACTGCTATAGTTGGAATTATCGCAATTTCGTTGTCTTCTACTGCATTTAGAACCCAACGAAGCCAGAATATTTCTGTAGGTACTGCAACAAGTCATTCGAATGCTGTTTCTGGAATAAACAGAGCTATTAATTTCTTAAGAGCTTCGGCATTGGAACAGCAACATGACGTATTTGTTGTTAAGAGTTTAAACAATAATGATGTAATTATTAATGGTGTTCCTCATCAAATACCTGCTATTTTTAGAGGAGTAGAAGATCAAATTGACGATCAATTTGTTAATGTAACTCTAAATGATGGTCAAGATTTATGGTATAGAGCGGCAAACTGGTGGACAAATAATAATTGTTTAAGTTGTGTAAATGTTGAAGGTGAAAATAATGTTTTCTTCAGAATTGAAAAGCGTGGATGTCGACAACCACAAGGAGCATCTATTGGTCCTAGTGAATCTATTCCTTGCAATGTGCTAGGTGGACATAGAATGTTTAGAATCACAGCGTTAGGTTCAGATGGTACTCTTGATCAGGATAATCCAAATCCAATAGACGTGTCAGCAAGAACAATTATTCAAACGCATATAGGAATAAGAGATATTGAATAAGGAATAGATTCATGAAGAAAGATAAAGGATTTACACTAATAGAATTATTGATAGCGGTAGCTATTGTTGGTATTTTAGCAGCTGTTGCGGTTCCTGCATATGGAGATTATATTGCAAGGTCTAGAAGAGCTGAAGCAATTTCTAATTTGCAAAATTTAGTAAATACATTAGAAAATTGTTACTCATTGAATCAAGATTATCAACTCTGTTTTGGTAATAATGGTGCTTTTACAAATGCTCAATTAAAAGATGATGTAAGAAGATTTTATCAAGTTGATGCTACATCAAATGTTAATAGAAATACTTTTAGATTAGAAATTGAAGCAATAGGTAGTCAACGATCACGTGATGCTGACTGTAGATTTTTAGGTATAGACAGAAACGGCATTAAGTATGGTGGCCCTGGAGCGAATGATATTGATAATAATTGCTGGTAATTCTTTTTGTTTTTAACTAAATTATTGTGAAGAAGGACATAAGTAACTTATGTCCTTCTTGTTTGGTTATTTATAAAATTAAATGTTAAAAAATATATATTATTATATGAAATAATTTATGATTATACTGGTTGGTTTAAATATTCTAAACGAATTGATGCTTCATTATCTTTTCTTAAATGATTTAAAAGTTCTTCCATAACATTTTGTAAATCCTCAAATAATCCATATGGACTATTTAGAATAATCATACCAGAACCATTCATACCAAATTCTTCTTGCTTTGAAACGTTAAGTTCAGCTAATAGAGTTGATTGTATATTTAGTTTTTTAAACGAGTTAATGAATGTATAACTTTCGTTATTAGATGTACCTAATACAGGGTACCATATTGCATATACACCTTGCGGAAATTTCTCAATAGCTTTTTTAACTAGTTTTACAATACCAGTGTAATCGGTTTTCATTTCATATGAAGGGTCTATCAAAATTAAACCACGTTTAATTTTGGGAGGAAGAAGGGCTAGCAAGCCTTCCTCTGCACTTCTATTATGCACATGCACGTTGTTAAAATAGTGCATGTTGTACTTTAAGTTTTTGTATTCAGTAGGATGTAACTCAATTAAATGAATGTCATCTTCTTCATTACACATTTTTGCAGCGATATAAGGAGAACCTGGATAGGTTTCAAATTCTTTTTGAAAGTCATTAGTGTTCTGAATAGTTTCAAAATATTCAGGAATAAGCTTATTTAGGTTCTCAGATGTTATAACTTTTGAGATACCATCTGTAAATTCTTCAGTCTTTTGGCTCCAAACACTTTTTAAGGAGTAAATGCCTGCACCTGAGTGAGTGTCAATGTAGGTCATAGGTTTTTTCTTTTTGTGCAGATACTTTAAAATCATGCATAATATACTGTGCTTTAGAACATCAGCATGATTACCTGCATGAAAACCATGTCTGTAACTTAACATAAAATCTCCTACTAATTTAATTATTTTGTCTATTAAATTCGTCAACTAAGGTTTGTAGTTCATCGCTGTTTTCTAACCATTCTATTTCAATTTCTTCTAAATTTCCATTTATAGAATGTAACTCAATTGTTAACGAATTTAGCTTGTCTTTGTTTTCTGCATCGTAAATAGAACCGTCTGCAAGTAACTCTTCAATTTCTTTTTTACGAGCAGTAAGTTCCTCCATTTTTTTCTCAGCTTTAGTTATTTTATCCTTCAAAGGTTTAATACTTTGTCTAAATTCGGATTCAAGACGCTTTTGCTCTTTTGATTTGTAAGAACCATTGTTGTTCTTAGAATTACTTTCAGCAGATGTACCAATTATAGCTTTGTTTTCTGCTTTTTTAGTTTCTTGTTCAAGCTTTGCTTGCTCTTCTAGGTATTTATTGTAGTCGTCTAAGTCTCCATTAAATTGAGATACAGATGAGTTTGCTACAATATAGAATTCGTCGGTTGTCGTTCTTAATAAATGTCTATCATGTGAAACAACAATTAATGTGCCTTTAAATGAAGATAAAGCTACGACAATTGCTTCACGCATTTGTATATCCAAATGGTTTGTAGGTTCGTCGAGTAATAGTAAATTTGGTTTTTGCCATACTATTAAGGCTAAAACAAGTCTTGCTTTTTCTCCACCACTAAAGTGTTTTATTTCTTCAAGTGCTTTATCTCCACTAAAACCAAATCCACCTAAGAAAGAACGCAACTCTTGTTCTTTTACATCTGGACTTAATCTTTGTAGATGTTGTAATGGAGAATCGGTTAATACTAGATATTCTAATTGATGTTGAGCAAAGTAGCCGATTTTTATTCCTTTGGCGAAGGTTATATTTCCATTTATAGGAGGAATTTCCCCTGCCAGTGTTTTTATGAAGGTTGATTTCCCTGCTCCGTTCTTACCAAGTAAACCAATTCTTGCACCTGCGACAAGGTTTAGCTTGATACTATTTAATACAACATGGTCGCCATAGCCAGCATTTAAGTCTGACATGTTAACTAAATGAGTTGGTAGTTCTTCGTTGTCAAAGAACTTAAATGAGAATGGAGAATCAACTTGAGCTAGAACGATTTGTTCCATTTTCTCCATGGCTTTTAATCTACTTTGAGCTTGCTTTGCTTTTGAAGCTTTATATCTAAATCTTTCTACAAAAGCTCTCATATGGTTTAATTGGTTTTGTTGTTTTTCAAATAAGGCTTGTTCTAGAGCCATTCTTTGAGCTCTTTCTTTTTCAAAGCTGGAGTAGTTTCCGGTATATGAATTTAATTTTTTGTTCTCAATTTGAATGATATGAGTACATATATTGTCTAAAAAATCTCGGTCATGAGAGATAATAATTAAAGTACCAGTATATCTTTTTAGCCATCCTTCAAGCCAAATCACTGTATCTAAATCAAGGTGGTTTGTTGGTTCGTCAAGAAGCAGAAGGTCTGATGGACATATTAAGGCTTTTGCTAGATTTAAGCGCATTCTCCATCCACCTGAGAAGTTTTTAGTTGGTTGGTTGATTTCTTCTTTTGAAAAACCTAATCCAAATAATAACGCTTCAGCTCTAGATTTTATGGTATATGCTCCAGCATGTTCTAATTGTTCATGAATTGATGCAAGTAGATTTCCATCATTGCTATGCTCAGCATCTTCAAGCTGCTTACAAAGGTCTCTATATCTTGTATCACCATCAATAATATAATCTAGTGCAGTTTGTTCAAGACCAGGGGTTTCTTGTTCAATAGAACTTATTAGCCAATTTTTGGGAATAGTAACTGAACCTTGTTCTAGGCTTAACTTATTTTTTAAAATAGCGAATAAAGTTGATTTTCCACAACCGTTTTTCCCAACTAATCCAACTCTTTTTTGTGGAAAAATGGTAGCAGATGCTTCACTTAGAAGAACGTTTGTTCCTCTCATTACTTCTATATTATTTATATATATCATTTTGTATTTATAATTCACAACTTAAAACAGACTATATTATACAGAAAATTAGGTCAGATTGGTTTATTTTGATATATAGGAAAAGTTTAGAAAGGGGGGTGATAAAAATGAAGTATGTTGAGTGGTGTATATTGAGAGTAAATAAAGAACTTGTTGTTCTATTATAAAACTCCTTAGCTTTAACTAAGGAGTTTTAATTTTAAAAGTAATTTTGTTAGATTAGTTTTATAAAATCTTCAAAAATACGTGTATCATTATCAAGCTCAGGATGAAATGATAATGCAAGTTGGTTTTTGAATCTTGCCGCAACGATGCGTTCATCTATTTTAGCAAGTATTTCAACATCTTTTGCACAAGCTTCAATATGAGGAGCTCTTATAAAGGTCATTGGAATTTTACCAAGACTTCCATATTCATGTTCTACATGAAAACTTCCTAATTGTCTTCCGTATGAATTTCTTTTTACAGTAATTGGCATAGTTTGAAGATGTGTTCGGTCGTCGTTAGATATTTTATCTGCAAGTAGAATCAAGCCTGCGCATGTTCCCATTACTGGCATTCCATTACTTATCTGTGCTTTTAGGTTGTCGAACATATCCAAGTCTTTAATTAGTTTTCCTTGTACAGTGCTTTCGCCACCAGGAAGAATTAAAGCATCGTATGCTTTAAGTGTATCTGACTTTTGGCGCAGTTCGATAAAATCTATACCTAATTTATTAAGCATTTGCTCATGTTCAGCAAATGCTCCTTGCACAGCAAGAATTCCAACTTTCATTATTTACCTCTTTCTGCCATTAACAGTTTGATTTCTTGTTCATTGATACCAACCATAGCTTCTCCAAGGTCTTCTGAAAGTTTTGCTATTAGTTTTGCATCTGTGTAATTTGTTACGGCTTGTACAATAGCTCTTGCTCTTTTTTCAGGATCACCTGATTTAAAAATTCCTGAACCAACGAATACACCTTCTGCTCCTAATTGCATCATTAATGCAGCATCAGCAGGAGTAGCAACACCACCAGCAGCGAAGTTAACAACAGGAAGTTTTCCATGTTCGTGAACGTAAAGAACTAAATCATATGGAACTTGTAATTCTTTTGCTTTATTAAATAATTCGTCTTCACGCATTGAAGTAATTCTTGCAATTTCACTATTCATCATGCGCATATGACTAACTGCTTGAACAATATCGCCTGTACCTGGTTCGCCTTTTGTTCTAATCATTGATGCACCTTCTGAGATGCGACGTAATGCTTCACCTAAGTCTTTTGCTCCACATACAAATGGAACTTTGAATTTGTTTTTATTTATATGATAGATGTTGTCAGCAGGTGTTAATACTTCGCTTTCGTCAATGTAATCGATTTCGATTGCTTCTAAAATTTGAGCTTCTACAAAATGGCCAATTCTGCACTTCGCCATAACAGGAATTGATACAGCTTCTTGAATTCCTTGAATCATTTTAGGATCGCTCATTCTAGAAACTCCACCAGCAGCTCTTATGTCTGCCGGAATTCTTTCTAATGCCATAACGGCGCAAGCGCCTGCAGCTTCAGCGATTTTAGCTTGTTCTGGAGTTGTAACATCCATAATTACGCCGCCTTTTAACATTTGAGCAAGGTTTTTGTTTAATTCAAATCTTTCGTTATTCATAATTGGTCAATCTCGTATTAAATAAAAACAGAATTTAAAATTTGTGTAGTGTCAATTATTGACTAGACACGTTATATACGGATAAGTATAATTGCATCTGGATATATTTAAATATTCAAAACAAATATAATCAGAAAGGTCAGTTTGGCATGGAGTTGTGATAATGCTTACATATTCTTTCTCTGATATAGGATCAGATTCTTTATATGAACATTTGTATAAATGTATTAGAAACGATATAACACAAGGGATTCTAAAACCAGGTGACAAACTACCATCTAAGCGAACTTTTGCAAAGAATCTGGGGATAAGTGTTATTACTATTGAGAATGCTTATGACCAGTTAATCTCAGAGGGATACGTTTATTCTATTTGTAAAAAAGGATACTTTGTTGCTGACTTTTTAAAAAACATTAAGGTAAAGATTGAGGCTTCGCATCAATTAAATACAAGCATTCAAGAATCTGACCCTTTGTATATTGCTGATTTTGTTAGTAATAGAACCTTAAAGGAGTATTTTCCTTTCACTATTTGGGCGAAAATATTAAGAGAATGTTTGCATGATTATCAAGATAAGGTGTTAGTTAATACACCAAGTGGAGGAGCCTTAGTTCTTAGAAAAGCAATTGCCAAACATTTGCATGATTTTAGAGGGATGAATGTTGATCCTGAACAAATAGTAGTTGGGACTGGTACAGAGTATTTATACGGTCAGATTGTACAACTTTTAGGACATGACAAAATATATGGAGTAGAAGACCCTGGCTATTTTAAGATGGCTTCTGTTTATGAGGCTAATGGTGTAAAGGTTAAGTATATTAAAATGGATTCAGATGGTATTAGTGTAAAAGAACTTGAGAATGAAAATATCTCTGTAGCGCATATATCTCCATCTCATCAATTTCCAACAGGAGTTATTACTTCGATAAGTAAAAGATATGAACTTTTAAGCTGGGCAGCAAAGGCTGATAATAGATATATTATTGAAGATGATTATGATAGTGAATTTAGAATGATTGGTAGACCTATTCCATCTCTACAAAGTATTGATACTATTGAAAAGGTTATTTATCTAAATACCTTTTCAAAATCTATAACTCCAACGTTAAGAATCAGCTATATGGTTCTACCAAAGCAATTAGTGAACTTGTATTACAAAAAACTTTCATTTTATTCATGTCCGGTTACTACATTAATTCAAATTGCATTGGCAAGATTTATTAGTGAAGGGTATTTTGAAAAGCATATTAATAGAATGCGAAATTATTATAAGAAGCAAAGAGATCTTTTAGTTAATTTGTTTAATGAAAGTGAAGTAAGAGACCGTGTAAAGATTTGTGAAGAGGATGCTGGACTTCATTTTGTTATACGATTAGATATCGAGATGCCAGATAAAGAGTTCGTGGATGTAATGTTAAGGAACAGTATTAGGCTTAGTGCTCTATCTGAATATTACTTTAATAATCAAAATAAATCGGAACATGCGTTTGTAATTAATTATTCATCATTAACTGTAGACCAAATTAGAAAGGCTATAGATGTTATGACTAAGGTGATAGTGCAGTGTAAAAGTAAGAAAAAAATTAACAAAACATAGCTTGTTTAGTCTTCGTTTTTATTTAAAATTTAAGACTTTTTTCAACTTTAAGTATAATATATAATGTGTTAGTTTTGTGTTTTCTAAAAGAGAGTAGGTTTATGAAAATTTGTACAAATACAGTAGTTACTGTTGATTTTGTGGTTACAGATGAAAAAGGCCAAGTATTAGATACTAATGGCGATGAATCAATGGAAATATTAATTGGTCATTCTCATATTATTCCTGGTTTAGAAGATGCATTATTAGGAAAAGAAAAGGGTGATCGTGTTGATGTAATGATAGGCCCTGATAGAGGTTATGGTATGCCTGACCCTAGATTGATTCAAACAATTGATAAAAGTTTGTTTGATGGTATGCCTTTAAATGTAGGTGATACATTTTTAGCAGACACAGAATTAGGTCAAAAACCAATTGTAGTTAAAGAAATTCATGAAGACCATGTTGTAGTTGATGGTAATCATCCATTAGCAGGCAAGACTTTAAAGTACATGGTTGATATCTTAGAAGTAAGAGATGCAACAGATTCAGAAGTAGAACATGGACATGTTCACGGTGCAGGAGGCTGTTGTGGTGGTCATCATGGACATGGTGGGTGCTGTGGTCGTCATAAGCATCACGAACACCATGAAGAGCACGAATGTTGCTGTGGTGGACATCATGCTCATGATGAAGAACACGAATGCTGCTGTGGTCATCATGAACACGGTGAAGAACATGAATGCGGTTGTCATGAAGGCCACGAATGTACTTGTGGTAACGATTGTAAGTGTGATGATGAGTGTACTTGTAAAAAGTAATTTAAATACAGTACAAATATAAAATTAAATAAATTTAGATTAAATTAAAGACCAAGTGATTTTGCTCCTTGGTCTTTTGAGTAAGAAAAAATGAAATATATTATTAAATTTTTCCCTGAAATGATTGTAAAAAGTAAATCTGTTAGACTTCATATGTCTAGAGTTTTACAAAGAAATATTCGAAATGTACTTACAAGACATTCAATCACAGTAAAAGTTCAGGATTGCTGGGATAAGTTAGTAGTAAGATTAGATGAAGAAAATACACCTTCTCAAATTGATCCAAAGGAAATCGCTAACTATTTAGTTAATATTCCAGGCATACAATCAATATTAGAGGTTGAAGAATACCAATATACTAGTATTCATGAAATTTACGAACACACTGCTAAAATTTATGGTTCTCAAATTGAGGGTAAAACCTTTTGTGTTCGCGTAAAGAGAAAAGGAAATCAGGATTTTACATCTATAGATGTTGAAAAATATGTTGGAGGTGGCTTAAATCAACATTTTAAATCGAATGGTGTAAGATTAAAGAATGCTGATATGACAATAAACTTAGAATTAGATTTTGATAAGCTATTCTTAGTTACTAATATTTATCAAGGTTTAGGTGGTTATCCTTTATCAACTCAAGAAGATGTATTAAGTTTAATA
Source organism: Ruminobacter sp. (assembly GCA_036311285.1). Lineage (GTDB taxonomy): Bacteria > Pseudomonadota > Gammaproteobacteria > Enterobacterales > Succinivibrionaceae > JAXJQF01. The sequence continues at coordinate 35,763 of JAXJQF010000006.1, forward strand.
TCAGGTGGTTTTGATTCAGGAGTTTCAACATATAAGTTTATAAAGAGAGGGTGTAAGGTTCATTATATCTTCTTCAACATGGGTGGGACTGCTCATGAAATTGGAGTTAAGCAGGAAAGTTTTTATCTTTGGGATAAATTTGGCTCATCTCATAAGGTTAAGTTTGTGACTGTTCCTTTTGAAGAAATGATAGGGGAAATATTAACTAAAACTGACCATAGCGTACGTGGTGTTATTTTAAAAAGAATGATGATGCGAGTTGCTTCAGTTGTAGCTAAGAGAATGGGGGTTAAAGCATTAGTTACTGGTGAAAGTATTGGTCAGGTATCAAGTCAGACCTTAACGAATTTATCTGTAATTGATGGAGTTGCAGATGCAATGATTTTAAGACCGTTGATTGTAAGTGATAAGCAAGACATTATTGACGAAGCAAGAAAGATTGGTACTGTTCACTTTGCTGAATCAATGCCTGAATATTGTGGTGTTATCTCTGATCGTCCAACTGTAAAAGCTGATGTAAATTTTGTTGAGGCTGAAGAAAGTAAGATTGATATGTCTTTAATTGAAAAGCTTGCTGATTTATCTAAGTGGATGGATATTAGAGATATTCCAGAGGATACAAAACAAATTATTGGTGGCGATGTAGAGGCTGTTGAATTTGCTGCATCTAATGAAGTTGTTGTTGATATTCGTTCACAGGATGAAATCGATAAGAAAGAACTAGTTACAGATAAACCTCATTTAGAAATTCCATTCTTTAAGATTGCATCAGTATTTAAGGATTTAGATAATACTAAGACTTACTTATTGTACTGTGATAAAGGTGTAATGAGTAAGATGCAAGCTATGTATCTAAGAGAACAAGGGTTCTTAAACGTTAAGGTTTATAGACCACGTGAAAAGAGTGTAGGCTGTGGATGTCTGTCTTGTAACTAATTAGAACAAAAATAAGGTGCTTTGGTAGCACCTTATTTTTATTGTTTATTCTTTATAAAATTATTGTTTTTATTTAAGAAGCAAGTTTGTTGCAACTTTGTCTGCAGTATCTTGATCTTGAATCGTTGCAAGGATTTCTAAAGCAAATTCAATTGCAGTGCTTGGGCCTTTGGAAGTGATAATCTTGTGTTCTTTATCGTGAACCACTTTTGCATCTACAAAGTTTTCGATGTTATCACAGCATCCAGGATAACCAGTAGCTTTTACGTCTTTGGTAATAATGCTATGAGTTGCTAACACAAAACCGGGAGCTGCACAGATTGCAGCAATGTATTTGTTGTTTTGTTGTTGTTCCTTTAGTTTTTCAATCAAGTCCTTTGAATCTCTGCATACTAAAGAACCATTGTATCCACCAGGGATAATAATAACGTCATATTCATTGTGTTTACATGAGTCGAAGTGTGTATGAGCAATGATAGTATTAATGTGAGCACATTTTATAGTTGTTGATTTATCGTCTGTAAGTGCTGCAATTGTAACGTCAACATTGCCTCTTTTTAATACATCTGATACTGCAACTGATTCGATATCTTCAGAACCATTTGCAATAACTAATAAAGCATTTGCCATGTTTATTCCTTTTATGATTTTGTGAAAATAATTTTGCTGATACTAAATATTGTTATGATAATTGATGTATAAAAAAAAACTTTGAGTTTTGTTTGAATTCTTATTTTGACTCTGTTTTTGATAACTTGTTGTATAAATCTAGGGTAAAGTTTAAGGATATGTTATTTTCTTTAGCCTTTTGTAGAATAGGAAGTAAGATATATTGAAGTTCAGATTTTCTATTATTAGAAAAATCTTGTTGCATAGATGAGTAGTTGTTGTGGGTGTTGTGTATAACTTTTAAAATAGCATCAGTCATCTCATTTTTGGTTAAATTTAGCCCCATAAGAGTTAGAGGAGTGTAAATTTCGTTAATTACATTCTCTATATCTTTCATATGTTGTAATAATTCTCCATTTTTACATGAGTGTAGAGCACTTAGAGGATTGATCACAGCATTAATGCTTAGCTTTAATAGCATTTTTATTGTTATATTATTTGTAAACTTAGTATCTTTTAAAGTTTTAAAAATGTTTTTAACTAATGATATTGATGCTTTGCTCGTATACGGGGTAGCACATCCTATAAATGTTATTCCGTGTCCTGCATGAGTAACAGTATTTGTAGTTTTATAAGCTCCATGAGTAGTAGAACCAAAGAATAGTTTTTTTAATATGTTTTTATCTTTAATTTTATTATGAAAACCATAACCATTGCATACTGTTAAAAGTAAGCAATTATTTGATAGATAAGGTGTAATGGAGTTAATAGTTTGTGAAATATCAAAGCTTTTCGTTGTAATTAATACAAGGTCCGCGTCTTTAATACTGTTGATACTTTTAACAACGCTATTAAATGATTTTTTTAGACTGTTAGTTTGGGGAGAACTATAGTAGCTAAACTTAAAATTTTTCTCACCATTGGGAAGGCGTTTTCTTGTTTCTACGAAATAAAGGCTAAGCAATTTATTTTTACAAAGTAGCGAGTAAAAAAGCATCCCCATTGAACCTGCTCCGATTATAGCTATCTTAGTTTTTCTTGCTTGTTTTCGATTAGTCATATTTATTTTATGTACGTATAATAAAACTGTATTTTACTCTTCTTTGAAGAGGTAATCAAAATTTATATATACATATTCATATTGTAAAGTTTTACATGCTATAATTTTGAAATTAGAGTTTATTTGGGTGTATTTTATATATGGAAAATCAAAGCATTACTGATAAAAACGTAAGTTTTGAGGATAAGTTACTAAAGTTAGAAGAAATCGTTGCTAAAATGGAAACTGGTAATCTTTCCTTAGAAGATCAAATTAAGTTCTATAAGGAAGGGGTGGAACTAGCTGCTGAATGTAAGGTTTCTATAGAAAACGCCTATGAACAGGTTAAACAAATAAATGAGGTTTCTCAAAAATAGTTTCAGTAAATAAGTTAAGAAGTTTTATACAATAATTTAAAATTTATATTACACAAAATATAGGAAAAAAAATGGAATTAAAGCCAGCAATTGTCGCTTGTCAAAATGTTGTTAACGCAAAATTAAAGGAATATATATCTACAATTCCAAGCCCAGCAAATAAGTTAAACGAAGCAATGGAATATGCTTTACTCTTAGGAGGAAAAAGGGTAAGACCATTTTTAGTAATGACAGTAGCTAATATATTTGGTGTAAGTAACGAAAAGGCTGTAATTCCTGCATGTGCGATTGAATGTATTCATGCTTACTCATTGGTGCATGATGACTTGCCTGCAATGGATGACGATGAGTTGAGAAGAGGTCATAAGACTGTTCATATTGCATTTGATGAAGCTACAGCTATTTTAGCTGGAGATGCGTTACAAACATTAGCATTTGATATTTTATCCAATGCAGATGATAAATTAGCTAATCAATTAAAGATGGTGTCAGTTCTTGCTAAAGCTAGTGGAGCTTATGGTATGTGTGGCGGACAAGAGCTAGATTTATTATCTGAGAATAAAAAGATTACACAAAGTGAACTTGAAAATGTTCACAAGCATAAAACTGGTGCTTTGTTAGAGGCAGCTGTTGAATTAGGTTTATTATCAGCAGAGAATGTTGATAAAACAACTTATGATGCGTTCATATCATATTCAAGAAAAATAGGTTTAGCTTTCCAAGTATGGGATGATGTGTTAGATATTATTTCTGATACAGAAACTCTTGGTAAGCAACAAGGTGCAGATTTAGAATTAAATAAGAGTACATATCCTAATATTATGGGCCTTGAAAAAGCTAAGGAATATGCAAAAGAATTAGTAAAAAGTGCAATTGAAGATCTATCTAAGCTTTCATTAGATACAAAGATTTTGCAAGACTTTGCAAAATATTTAGTTGAAAGGAATTTTTAACATGGGGTCTAAATATACTTTATTAGATACAATTTCATCTCCAGTAGACTTAAGACGTTTGAAGGTAGAGGAGTTGGACCAATTAGCAAAGGAATTAAGAGAATTCTTACTCGATACAGTAAGTAAGACCTCTGGTCATTTGTCTTCTGGATTGGGGGTGGTTGAGTTAACTATTGCATTACATTACGTTTATGAAACCCCTTTTGACCAATTAGTATGGGATGTAGGTCATCAAGCATATCCACATAAAATACTAACTGGTAGAAAAGATCAAATGTCGTCTATTCGTAAGAAGGATGGTTTACATCCGTTCCTATGGAGAGTAGAAAGTGAATATGACGTATTCTCTACAGGACATGCTAGCACATCTATTGGGCAAGCTCTAGGTCTAGCGATTGCTAATAGAACTTTAAATAACCGTAAGAAGGTTGTTGCTGTTATTGGTGATGGAGCGTTAAGTGGTGGAGTTGCATTTGAAGCCTTAAATCATGCTGGTGGATTGAAGGAAAATATGTTAATTATCTTAAATGATAATGAAATGAGTATCTCAGAAAGTGTTGGAAGTTTAACTAAACATTTAGCCATGCTTTTAAGTAGTCCATCATATGAAAAAATTATCTCTCAAGGCGAAAAGGCTTTGGATTTTGTTCCTAAGATAAAGGATTTTGCTGTAAAGGCTCATGAACATTTAAAGGGGATGGTAACACCTGGTACTTTATTTGAAGAATTAGGGTTTAACTATGTAGGTCCAATTGATGGACATGATCTTCCTACTTTGATTTCTGTTTTAAAAAACATGAAGGAGTTGTCAGGACCTCAGCTTTTACATGTAGCAACAAAGAAAGGCAAGGGTTATGAACCTGCAGAAAAGAATCCAACGATGTATCATGGTGTGGATTGTTTTGATTTAGAAGAAGGGGTTGTTGAAAAGCAAGATTGCCAAACTTTCTCAAGGACATTTGGAGAATGGTTATTAGAAACAGCTAAAAAGAACGATAAAGTTGTAGCTATTACCCCTGCAATGTGTCATGGCTCAGGAATGACAGATTTTGCGAAGCTTTATCCTAGCAGATATTTTGATGTTGCAATTGCAGAACAGCATGCTTTATTACTTGCTAGTGGTTTGGCTAGAGGTGGTTTAAAACCTGTTGTCTCTGTGTATTCAAGCTTCTTACAAAGAGCTTATGACCAAATAATACATGATGTTGCAATTCAAGATCTTCCGGTTGTGATTGCTGTAGATAGAGCAGGTGTAGTAGGTCAAGACGGTCCAACACATCAAGGGGTTTTTGATATATCTTTCTTAAAATCAATACCAAACATGATTGTTGCAGCTCCAAGCAGTATTCAAGATTTTTGGGGAATGATGAACGCAGCAATCAAATCAGAAAAACCAGTTGCTGTTCGTTATCCACGTGGTACTTCAATTGAGAATAAGCTCGAAAAGACAGAGGATGAAAGTAACTTAACTAAGTCTAAAACTTTAAAGGTTGGTCAGCATGTGGCGATCTTAGTTTGGGGACCTCTTGTTCATGAAGTTCTGCAAGCTGCTAAGGATTCAGAATATGCCGTTATTGATATGAGAATGGTTAAACCAATCGATTATCAAAAACTTGATAAGATTGGAACAGAATGTGAATTTATTGTAACTGTGGAAGATGGGGTAATTAATGGCGGTGTCGGTCAGGAAGTTGCTTCATACATCCAAGAAAAGTATCCAGCATGTATTGTTAAGAATATCGGTATACCTGACGAGTTTGTAGAACAGGATACCCCTACAGAAATCTATAAGAATTATAAGATGGATGGAAAGTCTGTTGTTAAACTATGCGATTTCTTGATGCATCAAAATAAAGAACATTAATATTTTTAGGAGGATTTTAAATGCCATCGTTTGATATTGTTTCAGAAATTCAAATGAATGAAGTTCGTAATGCCGTTGATAATGCTAATCGTGAAATCTCTTGTAGATTTGACTTTAAGGGAGTAGATGCATCTTTTGAATTAGTTGAAAAGGATAAGTTAATTAAATTAGGTGCTGATGCTGATTTCCAAATTAGACAAATGAATGATATTTTGAGAGACAAAATGTCAAAGAGAAATATTGATCCTGCTTCATTGGATTTCCAAGATGTAGAACAAAGCGGTAAAAGATTTAACGAGGTTGTTAAATTAAAGAGTGGGATCGATGCAGCAATGGCTAAGAAGGTGGTTAAGTGCATTAAGGATTCAAAGATTAAGGTTCAAACTCAAATTCAAGGTGAAACAGTAAGAGTTACCGGCAAGAAGAGAGATGACCTTCAAGAAACAATTGCACTAATTAGAAAGAGTGAGTTAGGACAACCATTCCAATTTAATAACTTTAGAGATTAATATCTAATAAATGCACAACTAAGTGATAAAATTGAAGGAAAATCGTTATAATTGATTTTCCTTCTTTTGTATCTATGGTCTTTGTCTGTATATTAAGTGATAGGAATGATAAATAGTAGAAGCTAATCAATTAAAATAGATAACAGCTATAGATGATTGTAAAATCTTTGTACAAGATTATAATGCTAATTTTATAGATATATCCAAATAAACAAAAATAATTAAAGCATAGATAATGGTAGAACTGATGACAAACCAAAAAATATTAAGAAGAATTTTCTCAAAGAAAATGTTGATATGTATATTCTTGGGTTTTACTTCAGGTTTGCCTTTATATCTTATTTATAATCTAATTACTGCATGGTTAAAGGATAGTGGTATAGATTTAACTACTATCGGGTTGTTTTCATTAGTTAGTGTGCCTTATGTTTGGAAATTTATTTGGGCTCCGATTGTTGATCGTTATGATATCTTAAAGCAGGGCAGAAGGCGTAGTTGGATGTTTTTATGCCAATTTATGCTTTTGGGGTTAATTGCTATTTTAGGTTTCTTTACTCCGTCAGAAAAAAGTTTTGTTGATTTCGGATTAGAGGTTAACAATATTTCTGTAATTGTTGTTTTATGTTTTTTAATATCTTTTTTCTCAGCAACTCAAGATGTTACCTTAGATGCATATAGACGTGAAATTTTAGAGGATGAAGAATTAGGGTTAGGTTCATCTTTATTCATAAATTCTTATAGAATTGCTGGCATGGTTCCAGGAGGGCTGGCTTTATATTTAAGTGATATTACAACATGGAAAATTGTATTTATTGTTACAGCTTTATTCATGGTTCCAGGTATTGTTACAACTTTTTTAATTAGAGAACCGAAAACTCAAACTACGTCTAAAAGTTTTATTGAGTTTGTTGTTGCTCCTTTTATTGAATTTATCCAAAGAAAGAAGGTGTTAGGAGCTTTAGGAGTTATTTTATTTATATTCTTATATAAGCTAGGGGATAGTATGGCAACAGCTCTAGCTACTCCGTTTTATATGGAAATGGGATTTAGTAATACTTCTATTGGTATTGTTAATAAAAGCGTTGGTCTGTGGTCGCTTGTGATTGGAGGGATTGTAGGTGGCGTAATAATGCTAAAGATTGGTATTAACAAAGCTTTATGGTGGTTTGGTGTTGGCCAAATAGTTACAATCTTAGGCTTTGTGTTTATAGCGCATGTATGGAAACATCCAACTTTTTGCACAGATATAGTTTCAAGTATTACAGACAACGAAGTGATTATTAATTTATTTAAATTTCCTAGTCATTTTTTACTATCTTTTGTAGTAGGTGGTGAGTCTTTAGCAGCAGGTTTAGGTACCTCATGCTTTGTTGCCTATATGTGTAGAGAAACCAAAGGTGAGTTTGTTGCAACTCAATTGGCTTTATTTACAGCACTATCTGCAATTCCTAGAACTTTTTGTACAGCAATAACGGGGTACATTGTTACCTATTTAGGCTGGGAAAACTTTTTTATCCTTTGTTATGCCTTAGCTATACCAGGTATGCTTTGTTTGATATGGATTGCTCCTTATAACAAAAGGTAAGTCATATCAATAAAAAGACTCTTAATAATCTTCAATCAAGATTTATCTATTTTAGTGTTTAATACTATTTGTGTCCTTAGGATGATTGATATTGGATTTTTTGAAATTCTTTTAGTATCTATCTAACAAAAATTTTTACCTTTGTGATAAAATACGAAAACCGATTATTGCGTGTATTGTATACGTTTTTCGGTTTTGGGTGTGTCGTATGACATAATTTTGCTTTCTTTCGTATTTTATTAATTGGAACAACCATGATAAAAATTAAGAAAGGATTGGATCTCCCTATTAGCGGTAAACCAGAAAATACAGTTAACCATGGTAACAATGTTAAGCATGTTGCTATTTTAGGTTCTGATTTTCCAGGCTTAAGACCTTCAATGTTAGTTGAAGAAGGTGAAATTGTTAACAAAGGTCAAGTTCTTTTTACTGATAAAAAGAACCCAGGAGTTAACTATACTTCTCCAATTGCTGGTAAGGTTGTAGCGATTAACCGTGGTGCTAAGAGAGCATTCCAATCTTTAGTAATTGAAATTGATCCTACAGCTGTAGGAAGTGTAAAATTTAAGGCTTATCCTAATACTGATTTAAAAGGATTAGAACGTGCTGCTGTTCAAGAGCAATTGATTAACTCTGGTGCTTGGACTGCGTTTAGAACTCGTCCATTCAGTAAGACTCCAGCTGTTAATACAGTGCCAGAACATATCTTTGTTACTGCTATTGATACTAATCCATTAGCGGGTGACCCACGAGTTGTTATTTCGACTCATGAAGATGATTTTAAAGCAGGTTTAGAAGTATTAACAACATTAACAGATGGTTATGTTTACGTGTGTAAAGGTGAAGCTTCTTTGCCAACAATTAAGTCATCAAAGGTAAAAGAAGAAATTTTCATAGGAAAACATCCTGCAGGTTTAGCGGGTACTCATATTCACTTTACTTGCCCAGCTTCAGAAAATCACGTAATGTGGTCAATAGGTTACCAAGATGTTATTGCTATTGGTTACTTATTTAGAACTGGTGACATTTATAATGAAAGAATTGTTGCGTTAGGTGGCCCTAGTGTTAAGACTCCTCGTTTATTAAGAACATTAGCTGGTGCTTGTGTATCAGAGTTAATAGCTAATGAAACAGAAGGTGATAACAACAGAGCTATAGCAGGTTCAGTATTACATGGTAACCATGCAACAGGTGCTTTTGATTATTTAGGAAAATTCCATAACCAAATCAGCGTATTACCAGAAGGTGGTAAGCAAGAATTTATTGGTTGGATGATGCCTGGTGCAAAGAAACACTCTGTAACTAAGGCTTATTTAAGTAGTTTTATTCGTCCTAAGGTATTTGATTTCAATACTAATTTAAATGGTGGCTCAAGAGCAATGGTTCCAATCGGAAACTTTGAAAGAGTATTCCCTCTAGATATGATGCCAACAATGTTATTAAGAGCAATTGAGATTGGTGATACTGATACAGCTAAATTATTAGGTTGTATGGAATTAGACGAAGAAGATTTGGCATTATGTACTTACGCATGTCCAGGTAAGACTGAATATGGTCGTTTATTACGTAAGTGTTTAACAAAGATCGACTTGGAGGGTTAATAAGGTGTTACTTAAGTTATTTAAAAAGGTAGAACCTTTATTTGCTCCTGGTGGGAAATTAGAACGTTTATTCCCATTATATGAAGGTACTGCTACAGTATTCTATACTCCAAGTACAGTTACTAAGAACACAACAACTCATGTACGCGATAATATCGATTTAAAGCGTATGATGATCATGGTCTTCTTTGCTGTGTTCCCATGTATGTTCTGGGGTTGGTTCAATGTTGGTGCTCAAACAATTGCGGCAATTGCTGACAATGCAGTGATTGTTAATAAGGCTTATTCTTTATTTAGCCCAGCAGAATACCACTATGCTTTAGTTAAGCTTCTTGGAGGGTCTTTAGCAAGTGATGCAAGTTTATATAGTAAGATGTTAATTGGTGCTGTTTATTTTATCCCAATTTATCTTGTTGTATTTGCTGTAGGTGCTTTCTGGGAAGTTTTATTCTGTATTATCCGTAAACATGAAGTTAACGAAGGTTTCTTCGTTACATCAATTTTATTTGCTTTAATCGTTCCACCAACAATTCCTTTATGGCAAGCTGCTTTAGGTATTTCTTTTGGTGTTGTAATAGGTAAGGAAGTATTTGGTGGTACAGGTAGAAACTTTATGAACCCTGCATTAGTAGGTAGAGCATTCTTATTCTTTGCTTATCCTGCTCAGATTTCAGGTGATAAGGTTTGGGTTCCTGTAGACGGATATTCTGGTGCTACAGCTTTGGGTAAGTACGCTCAAACAGGATCAACAGGCGATTTAAATTGGTTAGATGCATTTTTAGGTAATTTACCAGGATGTATCGGCGAAGGCTCAACATTAATGATAATGGTTGGTGGTTTAGCATTAATCGTTATGGGTATTGCGTCTTGGAGAGTTGTAATTGGTGGTATCTTAGGTATGTTTATCATGTCTTTTGTATTCAATGCAATCGGCTCAGATACAAACCATATGTTCCAAATGACATTTGCATGGCACTTTGTTTTAGGTGGCTTCGCATTTGGTATCTTCTTTATGGCAACAGACCCTGTTTCATCATCATTCACTAATAAGGGTAAAATACTATACGGTTTACTAATTGGTATGATGGTTGTGTTAATTCGTGTCGTAAACCCTGCTTATCCAGAAGGTATGATGTTAGCAATTTTATTTGCTAATGCTTTTGCTCCATTATTCGACTACTTTACTGCTTTAGGTAATATTAAACGTCGATTAAAGAAGGCGAATGCTCCAAAGGAGGTAGCTAGATAATGGCTAAGAAAGAAACTACATTAAGTACTTTTTCTGTTATTGGCGGCTTATGTTTCGTTTGTTCTATTTTAGTTTGCGTTTCTGTTGTTCTTTTAAAACCATTACAAGAAATTGCAATCAACAACGATAGACAAATCAGTATTCTTGAAGCTGCTAGCGTAAAAGTAGACGGTAAGGTGAGCGAAGTTTATGCTAACAATATCGAAGAAAGATTAGTTGATTTAAAGACTGGTGAGTATGTTACAGACAAGAATCAATTAGCAAGTATTTTAGGTTCAGCTGAGGCAGAAATTGGTTCATATGATTTTGTGGCTAATGCTAAGGTTGTTGGAAAGAACATCGATATTGACGCTTCTAAAGATAAAGATAATCCTGGCATTAAAACTACAGCTGCTTACATGCCTGTATATTTAGTTAAGAATGGTGCTACTTATAGTGCGATCATCCTTCCATTCTATGGTCAAGGTTTATGGTCTACTATGTATGGCTATTTATCAGTTGACGTTGATGGCAACACTATTAAGGCTGTTAAATTCTACTCTCACGGTGAAACTCCAGGCTTAGGTGCTGAAATTGAAAACCCTAAGTGGACAGCTACATGGGTAGGAAAGAAGTTATTTGATAATAATGAATATATGTTCAACATCAAAAAGAATGCAGTTGCAAACGGTCATGAAGTTGATGCTTTATCAGGTGCTACTTTAACATCAGATGGTGTTTCACGTTCAGTTAAGTTTTGGGCTAATGAAAGCGGTTATGGTAAGTTATTAAACCGCATCAAGTCTGAAGGAGTTAAATAATGAGTGATGTACCTAGTGTAAGAGAGGCTCTTACTAAGCCTTTACTTGCTGATAACCCAATTATGATGCAAGTTTTAGGTATTTGTTCGGCTTTGGCTGTAACATCTAATCTAAAGACTGCTTTAGTAATGGGTATTGCGGTAACTGCAGTAACAGCGTGTTCTAATTTTATTATTTCTTCAATTAGAAAGATTATACCTAATAGTGTTCGTATTATTGCTCAAATGACAGTAATTGCATCATTAGTAATAATTGTAGACCAATTATTAAAGGCGTTCTCTTATGATTTATCTAAGCAATTATCAGTTTTCGTAGGTTTAATTATCACAAACTGTATTGTTATGGGTAGAGCGGAAGCGTTCGCAATGAAATATCCAGCTAAGGTTTCATTCTTTGATGGTTTAGGAAATGGTCTTGGTTATGCATTGATTTTATGCTTATTAGGTGGTGTGCGTGAATTATTTGGTTCAGGCTCATTGTTAGGTTTCCAAATATTAGAAACTGTTAATAATGGTGGTTGGTATGTTCCAAACGGCATGATGTTAATGCCTCCATGCGCATTCTTCTTAATTGGTTTGTTAATATGGTTAACAAATCAGGTTTATAAGACTTTCTCAAAGCCTGATTATGACACTAGCCGTAAGGATGCATCATAATGGAACACTATATTAGTTTATTTGTAAAATCAGTATTTATTGAAAACTTAGCATTAAGTTTCTTCTTAGGTATGTGTACATTCTTGGCTGTATCAAAGAATGTGAAGACAGCTATTGGCTTAGGTATCGCTGTTGTTGTAGTACAAACAATTGCTGTACCTGTTAATAATTTAGTTTACACATACGTGTTAAAACCAAATGCTATTCAAGTTGGTATTGATTTATCATTCTTAGGTTTTATTACCTTTATCGGTGTTATTGCTTGTTTAGTACAGATTCTTGAAATGTTCTTAGATAAGTTCGTTCCAAGCTTGTATTCAGCTTTAGGTATCTTCTTGCCATTAATCACAGTTAACTGTGCTATTTTTGGTGGTGTATCATTCATGGTGCAAAGAGATTATAACTTGACTGAATCAATTGTGTATGGTTTTGGGTCTGGTACTTCTTGGGCAATTGCGTTAATTTTATTAGCAGCTGTAAGAGAAAAATTAAAGTATGCTCATTTACCTGCAGGCTTAAACGGCTTAGGCATTGTGTTTATTACTGCTGGTTTAATTGGCTTAGGCTTTATGTCTTTCTCTGGCATTCAGTTATAAGGAGTAACAATGAGTACTATTATTTGGGGTGTTGCTCTATTTATAGCGATAGTTATAGTATTAGTAACATTAATTTTAATTGCTAAGCACTTTATGGTTAACAGTGGTGACGTTACAATTGGTATTAACGGTGACCCAGAGAAGGCTATAAAGGTTCCAGCTGGTGATAAATTACTTAATTCATTATCAAGTCAGGGTATCTTCATTCCTTCTGCTTGTGGCGGCGGTGGTGCTTGTGGACAATGCCGTTGTAAAGTATTAAAGGGTGGTGGAGATGTTTTACCTACTGAATTAGGTCACTTAACTAAGCGTGACGTGAAAGAAGGATGGAGACTTGCATGTCAAGTTGGTGTACGTCAAGATATGGAAATTGAATTAGAAGCTTCTGTGTTTGGCGTTAAGAAGTGGACATGTACAGTTGTTTCTAACGATAACAAGGCAACATTTATCAAGGAATTAGTATTACAAATTCCTGAAGGTGAAGAAGTTCCATTTAGAGCTGGTGGTTATATCCAAATCGAAGCTGAGCCACACGTTGTTAAGTATTCTGATTTTGATATTCCTGATATGTACAAGGAAGACTTTAAGAAATTTAAGTTATTAGATTTAGTTTCTAAGGTTGATACACACATTTTAAGAGCTTATTCTATGGCATCATATCCAGAAGAAAAAGGTATTATTATGTTAAATGTACGTATCGCTACTCCTCCATTAAGCGATTTAACTTTACCTCCTGGACAAATGTCTTCTTACATTTGGTCATTAAAGAAAGGTGATAAGGTTATTATTTCTGGTCCATATGGTGAATTCTTCGCTAAGGATACAGACGCTGAAATGGTGTTCGTAGGTGGTGGTGCTGGTATGGCTCCGATGCGTTCACATATCTTTGATCAATTAAAGAGATTAAAGACTAAGCGTAAGATTACATTCTGGTACGGTGCTCGTTCACTTAAAGAAGTGTTCTACCAAGATGAGTTTGATCAATTGGAAAAAGACTTCCCTAACTTTAAGTGGCATATCGCTTTAAGTGATGCTTTACCGGAAGATAATTGGACAGGCTATACTGGTTTTATTCATAATGTTCTTTATGAAAACTACTTAAAGAATCATAAGGCTCCAGAAGACTGTGAATTCTACATGTGTGGTCCTCCAATGATGACTAAGTGTGTTATTAACATGCTTCACGATTTAGGTGTAGAAGACGAAAATATCTTATTAGATAACTTCGGTGCTTAAATTATAGATATACAAAAGAAAGTAATGAATAAAGCTGCAGAAATGCAGCTTTATTTTTTGTTGCTATTTACTACATATTGTTGTCGAATCGAGCATCAAGTTTAGTTATAAGTTCATTTTTTAATATTTCTTTTTGCTCGTCATTTAGAGTAGTTTGGTCCATGTTAACAATAGAGAAAAAGTCGTCAGCTCGTTCACCTGTGGTAGTAATTTTAGCAGATGTGATGATTACATTGTTGTCATAAAATATTTTACCAATGTTTGCTAGCAAACCAGGTACGTCCAAGGTTGAGATTTCAAGTTGAGTGTTTTTATTATCTTTAGTAGATAGGTAGGTTACTGTTGTTGGATGATTAAATGGTTTAAGCTTTAATGAAATTCCTGTGTTTTTATAGATTTTTATTGTTTTTTCAGCTAATGCTTTGGTGATTGCTAATCTTATATTATGTAATCTATCTACAGCTAGTGGACTTCCAAATCTATCATTAAAGATAAAAGTATCTAACGCGTGAGTATCATTTGTACCTGAAATTATAGAACTTAAAATGTTTAAGCCTTTTGTACCTAAGACACTTGTCACTTTTGCAAATAAGCCATTAGAATCGTTTGTATAAACAAATAGTTCCGTTCCATTTATTTGGCTGTTGTAACCAAATAAAATTAAAGGTTCTTTCTTGTTTTTATGGTTAATTATGTTTTCAGTGTGCCATGCAATTTGTTGTGGTGTGTATCTAATAAAATACTCAATCTTAAATTTGTCCCAGGTTTTGAAAATATCAATAGGTGAAACATTTTTTTGAGTTAAAATACTTAATGCAAATTGTTGGTTTTCACGTACGTGTAAACGAAGATCAGGAGGGTTTTCTAATCCTCGACGTAGTGCGTTTCTTGTGGCAAAATAAAGAGTTCTTAGTAGTGAGTCTTTATAACTATTCCATTCTGTTTCATTAGTGGCACAGATATCTGCAACAGTCATGCAATATAAATAGTTTAAAAAGTTTTCATCTCCAATGTTTTTGGCAAATTCTGTAATTACATCAGGATCGGAGATATCTCTTCTTTGTGCTATTAAAGACATATATAGATGGTTTTTAACTATCCATGCAACTAGTTTACTTTCATATCGATTGTATTTGTGAACTTTGCAAAAATACAATGCTTCTGGAGCACCAAGTTCGGCATGATGTCCTCTTCTCCCTTTAGCTATATCGTGAAACAATGCAGCTATAAATAAAAGTTCTGGTTTATCTAATTGAGTGTAAACCTCTTTAAATAGTGGGTATTTCTCTTTTTTATTAATAGAGAACTTGTGTATGTTCTTTAGTACTCTAATTGTATGTTCATCTACAGTGTAGCTATGGAACATATCAAATTGCATCAGACCATTAATTTCCTGCCATTTTGGCATGTATAGAGAAATGATTTGGTACTTATGCATGATAGGAATTGTTACTGTTAGGGATCTTGTGTTACTGATAATTTTTTTGAATATTTCACGACATTCTTCGTTTTCATAAAGATAGTTCTTTATCGTTCTTCTTGCGTTTCTTAAATCACGTATACACTGGAAATAAATACCCTTGATGCTCGGAGTTTCAGTAACAATTAAAAACAATTCTAAAATTGTTTTTTGTTGTTTTATAAAGATTAAAGGGTCAAGTACATCAATTAAGTCTTCTTTTACAATAAAATGTTTGTTGATAATTTTGGTATAGTTTTCATTTACTGGAAAAATTTTTTCCTTTAAAACATCTATAATAATTTCATTAAGCTCAGAAACAATGTGCATTGTTTGGTAGAACTTCTTCATAAAGGCTTCTACATGTGAATTATCTTCTCCATGATAACCAAAAATTTCAGCTATTTTCTTTTGTTTGTCAAATGTTAGGCGATTATCTGGTTTATTGTTAGTTATATGTAATGCAAAACGAATCTTAAATAGGAATGATTGGCAATCAAGAAGTTCAAAGCATTCAAGCTTTGTTAATAACTTATGGTCAACTAATTCTTTAATTGATGTAATGTTAAGTAGCTTGTTAGCAATCCACATTGGTGTGTGAATATCTCTAATGCCGCCTGGTGTGTTCTTTATATCAGGTTCAAGCATGTATATAGTGTCTTTGTAAGAATGGTGTCTTTCCTTTTGTTCAGCGATTTTTGCATTATAAAAGTCTTCTATTGACCAGAAATCAGGAGATGAAATCTTTTTTATTAGTTTGTTATAGGTATTTTTAGAACCTATTAATAATCTAGTTTCAAGAAGGTTAGTTGCAATAGTTACATCCTTTTTACCTTCCTCAATACATTCTTTAATTGTTCTTACTGATTGCCCAATTTCTAATTTTAAATCCCATAGTAGAGTTGTAAATTTAGGGATAACTTCATTTAATTCTTCAACGCTTTCCTTTGTGTAGACAAAAAGAATGTCAATATCTGAGTATGGTTGTAGTTCTTCTCTACCGTATCCACCTACAGCTACTAGACTTAAACTTGAAAATGAAGATAAATTAAGTTGGTTCCATATCTTTATAAGCAATTTATCAATAAAGTCAGAACGCTTTTTAATTAGTATATCTGTTTCAATACCGTTGAAGAAATTTGTTCTTAAATAGTTGTAGTGTTCTTCAATGATGGTTTTACCATTTGAGATATTGATGTCTTCGTTCGGGATAATATCAAGTATGTCTTGGTTCATATTTTTGTCTTTTGGTTATAATATCTATTGGCCTTACGGATTATCGTTAAGTATTGTTAGCAAAAAGTAAGGGAAACGTAATAATATCAGAAATTAAAAAAATATCTTGGTTATTAAATTTTATAATAATTTAACTTCCAAGATATTGTTATGTTTCTTATATGTGAGTTTGATTAGCTTTTTAGATGTTGTGTAAAATTCTTTCTATTTGTTCATCTTCTCTAAGAGTTAAGATTTCACAACCATCTTTTGTGATAACAATTGTGTGTTCAAATTGAGCAGAAGGTTGTTTGTCAGCTGTTGTTACAGTCCATCCATCCTTTGTGCTTGTCTTACATTTATAGCTTCCTGCATTAATCATAGGTTCAATGGTAAAAGTCATGCCTTCTTCTAGTACTAGATTGTATTTATTCGGAGCATAGTGAACTACTTGAGGATCTTCGTGGAACACGTTGCCAATACCATGACCACAGTAATCTCTTACTACTGAAAAACCTGCTTTATCAGCAATCGGTTGGATTGTCTCTCCAACGATAGTTAGATTCTTTCCTGGGGCTACAGCTTTTAACGCAGCATATAGAGATTCTTGAGCACATTTGATTAACTTCCTGTTTCTTGGTGTAACTTCACCAACTTCAAACATCATGCTTGTGTCTCCATAATAGTCATCTTTGATTACAGTAACGTCAATATTAACAATGTCTCCATTTCTTAGTTTATGGTTAGCAGCAGGTATCCCATGACATACAACCTCGTTAACTGAAATACATGTGCATTTAGGGTAACCATGGTATCCCAAACATGCGGAAATAGCTTGACAATCCTCTTCGATATATTTTTGCATAATGTTGTCAAGTTCAAGGGTTGTTACGCCTGATTTAACATATGGTTTAATCATTTCTAAAACGCTTGCTGCTAAACGTCCTGCTATTCTCATCTTTTCAATTTCAGATTCAGTTTTTATAGAGACATTCATATTTTTGTTTCCTATATCATATATTTTTGTAAGCATTATATCACTTATCTTTGTAATGGTCTCTTTTAAACTTTTTAAAGGAATAATAGCTAACATTTGTTTTCCTGTTACGTAGAATTTTTACTTAAAATATTTTGAATAAAAAATAATCAATAGTTGTGTTAAAAATGAATTGATTTTATGACATTTGTTAGTATAATGTTTTGACTTTTGTTTAGTTTTTATTAAGCGAAAGTAAATTTATTTATTTTTTAATTCGAAAACACACACTAGGTTATAAGAGTTTAGTTGGGTGCATATTTTTTATGTTGACTGGCTTTCCTAGTGGAGGTTTAACCCAAAGAAAAGGAAATTTATCATGGCAAAAGTAACAGTTCGCGAAATGCTTGAAGCAGGCGTTCATTTTGGTCACAAGACACGTTATTGGAATCCTAAGATGAAACAATACATCTATGGTTCACGTAACGGTGTACATATCATCAACTTAGATAAGACAGCTGCATGTTTTAACGATGCTTTAAACTTTATTAGCAACAAAGTTGCTCATAAGGGTAAGGTATTATTCGTTGGTACAAAGCGTGCTGCTTCTGAACAAGTTAAAGAAGCTGCTTTAAGTTGTGGTCAATACTATGTTAACCACCGTTGGTTAGGTGGTATGCTTACTAACTGGAAGACAGTTAAGCAATCTATCAACCGCTTAAAGGATTTAGAAAACCAAGCTCAAGACGGTACTTTTGAAAAGTTAACTAAGAAAGAAGCATTAGAACGTTCTCGTGATATGGCTAAGTTAGAAAAGAGCTTAGGCGGTATCAAGAACATGGGTGGTTTACCAGATGTTATCTTTATCATTGACGCTGAAGTAGAACACATCGCTATCAAAGAAGCTAAGAACTTAGGTATCCCAGTTGTAGCTGTAGTTGATACAAACTCATGCCCAGATGACGTTAACTACGTTATCCCTGGTAACGATGACGCTATCCGCGCTGTAAGCTTATACTTAAATAGCGTAGCTAACACTGTAAACGAAGCACGTGAAGCAATGACTAACGCTCGTGCTAACGAAGCAGAACAAGCTTAATTTATAGTATATTTAAATGGAAGGGTCGGGCTTCCGATCCTTTTTAATCTTAAAAGGAATACAAAATGGCAAATATTACTGCTGCTTTAGTAAAAGAATTACGTGAACGTACCGGCGCTGGTATGATGGATTGTAAGAAGGCTTTGGTTGCTGCTGATGGTGATATCGAAAAAGCAATTGACGATATGCGTAAGAACGGTCAAGCAAAGGCTGCTAAGAAGGCTGGTCGTGTAACTGCAGAAGGTGTTATCGTTTCTGCTGTTAATGGCAACAAGACAATGATTATGGAAGTTAACTGTGAAACTGACTTCGTTGCTAAGGATGCAAGCTTTAATGAATTCTGTAACAACGCTGTGAAGATTGCTTTAGACAACAACGTTACTGATATTGAAGCGTTAAAAGCATTAAAGTACACAGATTCAGAAGATACTGTAGAAGCGACATTAAACAACTTAATCGCTAAGATTGGTGAAAACATGAGCTTACGTCGCATTGCTGTTATTGAAGGCGAAAATGTAGGTTTATATATCCACGGTAACAAGCGTATCGGTGTTTTAGTTGATATGGTTGGTGGTGATAATGAAGTTGCTAAGGATGTTGCTATGCACATTTGTGGTTGCACTCCATTATACGTTAAGCCAGAAGATGTTCCAGCTGAAGAAGTTGAACGCGAACGTCAAGTACAATTAGAAATCGCATTAAAGGAAAATGCAGAATCTTCTAAGCCAAAGCCACAAGAAATCATTGAAAAGATCATCAATGGTCGTATGGCTAAGTACACTGGTGAAATCTCTTTAACTGAACAAGGTTTTGTTAAGGATCCAGACATGAAGGTTGGTGCTTTATTAAAGAGCAAGAATGCTTCTGTTAACTCTTTCGTTCGTTTACAAGTTGGTGAAGGTATCGAAAAGGAAGTTGTAGATTTTGCTTCTGAAGTTGCTGCTCAAGTTGCTGCTGCAAAGAACTAATCTAAGCTTTAAAGATTAAAAAGATAAGAAGGTTTGTAGAAATACAGACCTTCTTTTTTGTTTATAAATAAAGATAAATTTTACTAAACTCCATAAACTATATTATAATGCTTTCTCAATGTGCAGTATTAGTGGTCTTTAAGAGAATCACATACAATATGTAAAATTAAGAGAAGTAACATATATGAGTGAGCAAATGACATTTAAACGTGTATTATTGAAATTAAGTGGTGAAGCATTAGAAGGCAAAGAAAGCTTTGGTATTGACCCAGAAGTTCTTCATCGTATGGCAAAAGAAATTAAAGAACTTGTTGATCAAGATATCGAAGTAGGTCTTGTAATCGGTGGTGGAAACATCTTCAGAGGTGCAAAATTAGCGCAAGCTGGTTTAAATAGAGTAGTAGGCGACCATATGGGGATGCTAGCAACAGTTATGAATGGCTTGGCTATGAGAGATGCACTTTATAGAATTGGTGTTCCTACAACTTTAATGTCAGCAATTCCAATGCAAGGCGTTTGTTCTCCTTATTCATGGACTGAAGCTATTCATGAATTAAAATCAGGTAGAGTTGTTATTTTATCTGCAGGTACAGGTAATCCTTTCTTTACTACAGACAGTGCAGCTGTTTTAAGAGGTATTGAAATTGATGCCGATGTAGTTATCAAGGGTACAAAAGTTGATGGTGTTTATGATTCAGATCCTGCAACTAATCCTAATGCAGTTTTATACCACACATTAAAGTATCAAGAAGTAGTAGAAAAAGAATTAAAGGTTATGGATTTAGCTGCTTTTGTGTTAGCAAGGGATCACCATATGCCTATAAAAGTATTTAATATGAATAAGCCTAATGCTTTAGTAAATGTTATTAAGAGCAACGATGAAGGCACATATATTTCAGATTAATTTAAAGGAATAATGAATATATCATTATTAAGAGGACTTATAAATGATTAAAGAAATTAGTAATAATGCAAAAGAAAAAATGGGTAAGGCTATTGATGCTTTAAAGAGCAATTTATCTAAGATCAGAACAGGTCGTGCTCAACCCGCAATTTTAGATGGTGTAATGGTTGATTACTATGGTTCTCAGACTCCATTACGTCAAGTTGCTCAAGTAAATGTAGAAGACGCTAGAACATTAGCTGTAACTGTATTTGATAAATCAGCCGCTACAGCGGTAGAAAAGGCAATAATGAATAGTGGTTTAGGTTTAAACCCAGTTTCAGCAGGTACTTCTATTCGCGTTCCATTACCGCCGTTAACAGAAGAAAGAAGAAAGGATTTAATCAAAGTTGTTCGTAATGAAGTTGAACAAATCAAGGTTCAAATCAGAAATATCCGTAGAGATGCTAACGCTGATGTTAAGGCTTTATTAAAAGATAAGGAAATATCTGAAGACGAAGATAGAAAGTCACAGGATGATATTCAAAAGTTAACAGATTCATTTGTAAAAGAATGTGATAAATTGTTAGCAGAAAAAGAAAAAGAATTAATGGAAATTTAATTACATTAATATTTGATTTTATGAGTAGTATTAATTCTGAAGATTTAATTTCTGAAGCAGTTAATGTTCCAAGACATGTTGCCATAATTATGGATGGCAACGGTCGTTGGGCTAAGAAACGTGGTTTCATGCGTTTAATTGGTCATAAAAATGGCGTTAACTCAGTAAGAGATGCTATTTCAACATCTATCGCAGTAGGAGTTAAGCAATTAACTCTTTTTGCGTTTTCATCTGAAAACTGGAAAAGACCGAAAGATGAAGTTAGCGGTCTTTTTGAGTTGTTTATGAGCGTCTTAGAAAAAGAAATCGTCCAATTAAACAAAAACAATATTCGTCTTAGAGTCGTAGGTGATTGTAGTAAATTTTCAGATAAGTTGAATAAAGCAATAGCTAAAGCTGAGGAACTTACTAAAGATAATACAGCTCTAATTGTTAATATTGCTGCCAATTATGGTGGCAAATGGGATGTAGTCCAAGCTGTTAATAAGTTTATTACAGAGAATCCTAACAAACAAATAACAGAGCAAGATATAGCTAATAGATTAGTTGTGTTGGATGATGTTGATTTGTTAATTCGTACGGGTGGAGAGTTTAGAATCAGTAATTTCTTATTATGGCAAGTAGCTTATGGCGAATTATATGTTACAGACGTTTTATGGCCAGATTTTAATAAAGAAGTATATTTAGAGGCTGTTTCTAATTATTTAAAGAGAGAACGTCGATTCGGGTGTACTAGTGACCAGCTAGTAACCAAATAATATGTAATAAACAAAACAGCAAGGTAAAAAATATGAAACAACGTATTATTACAGGTGTTATTTTAATTTTATTGGCTTTTTTTTGGATTTATACACCTTCATGTGAGTCATTGTTGTCTAAAGTTGGTCTTGTAACTCACCTTAGTCTTATTCCATTCTTTTTCTTTATAATTGGTCTATGTGTGATTTTATCTGTTTCAACATACGAATTTTTACAATTTATTTTACCTAAAAAGATAGAGTATGATGAAAATAATCAATTGACTAAAGCTTCAAGGTTAAGAAGCTTATTTAGAGTGTTTGTAATTGAAGTTGTAGGATTGTTTATTTTCTTATATTTTATTTGCTTTAATGGTTTCGGTTTTGCTTATGAAATCGCAACAGAATGGGCTAGACCACAAAATCTATTTACAAACTTACATGGTCACGATATCTATAAATATATCTTATGTTTAAGCGTTGTTCTATGGTTAGTAAATGCTGTGTTAGTAATGACGTATCCAAAATCTAAAGTTATCGTGTCAAATATGTTTTTTAAGTTGTTTAGCTTTTTCATAATTTTTGCCTCATTCGCGTTATCTGCTTTAGTTTTAAGATTTTCAGGTTATAAGACAGACCCATACATGGGAAGTAACATTATTTTATCTGTAATGATTTTAGTATGGTGTGCAGATAGTGGGGCTTATTTTGTTGGTAGAGCTATTGGTAAACACAAGATGTCTCCAAATGTTAGTCCTAATAAGACTATTGAAGGTTTATTAGGTGGAGTTGTTTGTTCGTTAATTGCTTTTGTTATTTTAGAAAAACTCAACATGTTTGGAACAGAAGGTTATAGCTCAAATTTATATGCTTTAACTTTTGCGGCTGTATGTACAGTGATTATATCTGTATTTGGAGACTTAATGGAAAGCGTGTTTAAGAGAGAAGCTGGAATTAAAGACTCTGGAGTGATTTTCCCCGGTCATGGAGGTATGCTAGACCGTTTAGATTCTGTATATGCAGCTTTTCCAATGTTTATTATGAGTTACGCTTTATTTGAATTAGTTGTAGGTAAGTAAAATGAATAAGATTGCATTGTTAGGAGCAACAGGCTCAATTGGAAATAGTACTTTAGATGTGATCATAAAAAATCCAGATCAGTACGAGCTTTACGCTGCAACAGGTAGTTCAAATAGCGTAAAGATGATTGAAATCGTAAAGGAGTTCAATCCGAAAGTAGTTGTAATGAACGATGAAAGAGCATATACCCAAGTTAAGGAGTTTGTTAAGGACAATTCATTAAAGGTTGATGTTCTTTGTGGTGAAGAGCATTTATGTGCTGTAGCATCTTCTGAAGAATACGATAGTGTTATGTCTGCAATTGTAGGTGCAGCGGGTTTAAAGCCTACAATTGCAGCAGCTTCTATGGGGAAGACTATTTATTTAGCAAACAAAGAAGCATTAGTAACAAGTGGTCATATTTTATTAAAAACAGTTCATCGTTATAAGGCAAAGTTATTACCTGTTGATAGTGAACACAATGCAATTTTCCAATGCTTACCAATTGAAGAACAAGAGAGAATGGGGTATTGCCAATTAAAGGAAGCAGGTGTTGATAAGATTTTATTAACAGGTTCAGGTGGTCCATTTAGAGATAGAGATTTAAATTTATTCTCTTCAATTACTCCAGAAGAAGCAGTAAAGCATCCTAATTGGAGTATGGGAAAGAAAATCAGTGTTGATAGTGCAACGATGATGAATAAGGGGTTAGAGTTTATAGAAGCAAAATGGTTGTTTAACTGTACACCAGAAGATATTCAAGTAGTTATTCATCCTGAATCTGTTATTCATTCTATGGTTCAATATATCGATGGTTCTGTTATAGCTCAAATGGGTGAACCTGATATGAGAACTCCTATAGCTCGAGCTATGGCTTGGCCAAATAGAGTTAACTCAGGTGTAGGTAATCTAAATTTTAGTACCTTGAAGAGTCTTACATTTAGAGATGTTGATTATAATCGTTACCCATGTTTAAAACTTGCAATTGAGGCGTGTTTTACATCTCAAGCTATGACAACGGCTTTAAATGCTGCTAATGAAGTAGCAGTAGCAAGCTTCTTAGACGGTAAGATTAAATTTACTGATATCTATGAGATTTGTGCAAAGGTTGCATCAAGTTTCTCTCATTTAGATGCGAATGACTTAGAATCTATCTTAGAAATAGATACTCAAGCAAGAGCAAGAGCGTTTCAAGTTCTCTGTAACTATTAAAAGGAATAATTTGTGGATATTTTAGGTAACATTGTATATTTCTTAATTGCAATAGTCTTATTGATATTAATACATGAATTAGGCCATTTTATAGTTGCTAGATTATGTGGTGTTTATGTCGAAAGATTCTCGTTAGGCTTTGGTCCAGTTATTTATTCATATAAAGGTTCAAATGGGACAGAGTATTCTTTATCATTACTTCCGTTGGGTGGATATGTAAAAATGTATGGAGAATCTGTTGATAGTGAACAAGTTTTAATAAGTGAAGAGAATAAGAAAAAGTCTTTTTCTCACAAGAGAGTTTGGCAAAGATTTTTAATAGTTGGGGCTGGGCCTTTCTTTAATATTGTTTTAGCTTGGATTTTGTATAGTATTGTATTTTTCTATGGTATTGACGCGGCTAAACCAATTGTAAATGTTGAAGCAAATTCTGTTGCACAAAAAGCTGGTTTTAAAACAAACGACCAAATAGTCTCAATTAACAATGTAAATGTAAGTGATTGGGAAGAAACTTTATATGAATTAATTGGTCATTCAGGTGAAAAAAGCGTTGAGGTTCAAGTAAAGGGGAATTTGGGTAAGGATAGCCTAAGAAATATAATTTTGCCTTTAGATGCTTTTTCTATTGATCCTGAAAAGCAAGATGTTTTAAAAGATCTTGGTTTAGATGTAAAGTATGTTGAAGTATATGATGAAATAGGGCATGTAGAAAAGAATAGCCCTGCTGAAAAAGCTAGTCTTGAAGTTGGCGATAAAATTAAATCATATAATGCAATTAATTATACAACCTGGAATGAATTTACTAGTTATATCAAGACTCATCCTAACGAAGAGATATTCTTAGAGGTTTATAAGGGCAACGATGATGTAAATGCAATTATTAAGACCTTGGTTCCTGAGTTACGTGAAGTTAATGACAAGGAAATCGGTTTTGCAGGTATCGCTCCTAAAGTTAAAAGAATTGAAGAAGTGTACTTTACAAAACAATATCCTTTTGGTGAGGCAATTATAAAGGGTGCTCAAAAGACCGGTCACATGAGTTGTGTTACTTTAAATTTCATAACTAAATTTATTACTGGTGACATTTCTCATAAGAATGTGTCAGGTCCTATTGGTATTGCAAAGGGGGCAGGTATGACTGCCCGTATAAGTTTTGTTGTTTATCTAAGTTTTTTAGCTTTAATTAGTGTAAACTTAGGTGTTTTAAATTTACTGCCTGTTCCTGTACTAGATGGTGGTCATCTATTATTCTATATAGTAGAAGCAATTAGAGGTAAACCGCTATCAGAGAAACTAATGAATGTACTTTTAAAAATAGGCATGTTTTTATTGTTGATGTTGATGTCGTTATCTATTTTTAACGATATCGTATTTAATATATAAAGAAATAATCAGAGAAATTTAATGACTAATAGAATATTAAAGAAATTAGCCTTATTTGGATGCGTTGTTGCATCATTAATTGGTAGCTATAATATTGCTTATGCTGCTGATGAAAAGCAATTTTTAATTACAGACATAAATGTAAAAGGGTTGTATAGAGTAACTAAGGGCGCAGTCTTATTGTCTTTACCTATTAGTGTAGGAGATAGAGTTACTAGAGAAGATATTTCCAAGTCATTAAAGAGTGTTTATCATTCATCAAACTTTGATGAAGTTTCTGCAAAAATTACTGATAGTGGGGTATTAACGGTAATAGTTAAAGAAAGACCTACAATCGTAAGCGTTAAGTATGCAGGTAATAATAACATCAAAGAAGAACAAATTGACGAAATTATCAAAGCTCAAGGTGTTAAGGTCGGTGAAATATTAAATATTCAAAAACTTCATGAATTAGAGAACTCTCTAGAGGATTACTATAACTCTATGGGACGTTATCAAGCTAAGGTTAAGACTATATTAGTTTACCTTCCGAGAAACCGTGTAGACGTAAAGTTTAGCTTTACTGAAGGTGTTCGAGCAGAAATTGAACAAATCAACATTGTTGGTAACAAAGTGTTTACAGAGTCGAAACTATTAAGTTTATTGGAATTAAGAGATAGTGTGCCTTGGTGGAACTTTATTGCTGATAGAAAGTTTGAAGCTCAAAAGTTTAATGCTGACTTAGAAACATTACGCTCATATTATATGAATCGCGGTTACGTTCGTTTTAATGTTGATTCTTCTAGAATTGAATTATCTCCAACAAGAAAAGGAGTGTACGTTAGTATTTCAATTTCAGAAGGTGAACAATATAAGCTTAATAAATTTAAGGTTATTGGTGAAACATTTGGTCATACAAAAGAAATGGAAGCTATTATTCCATTGCTTAAGGATGATATTTATAATGCTGCTCAGATAGCTCATACAGAAGAAATTTTAGCTAATTTCTTATCTAAATACGGTTACGCGTATACTAAGGTGAGAGCTGTTCCTATTATTGATGATGAAAAGAAAATTGTTGACTTAAACTTTATGGTTGAGCCTGGTAAACGTATTTATGTAACAGATGTGAAGATTACGGGCAATACTATTACTGTTGATGAGGTTATTCGTCGAGAAATTCGTCAAATGGATGGCTCATGGCTATTAAACGAATCAATCAAAGTAAGTAAGAGAAGATTAAATCAATTAGGTTTTTTTGATACTGCTGATGTAACTCCAAAACCAATTGGTTTTAGTGGAGATACTGTAGAGGTTGTAGCTAATGTTAAAGAAAGACCAACGGGGTCTATTAAAGCTGGTATTGGTTACGGTACAGAAACAGGTTTATCTTTAAATGGTGAAATCTCACAAGACAATTTCTTAGGTTATGGTGGTAAAGGTTCTATTGGTATCAACACCAATAAGTACAATAGAAAAATAGACTTAAGTTATAATGAACCTTTCTTAACTTTAGATGGCGTTTCCTTGGGTGCTAATATTTATCATGAGTATTTCAAAGCAGGGGATGCAAACTTGATCGATTATAAGAACAAGAAATATGGTCTAAATGTTACTCTTGGTTATCCTTTAGATGAACATAAGTTTATAAGCTATTTTGTTGGTTATGAGCATAACCAAATTTCTCAAGTTAACTCTTTCTATCAAGTGCAAAAGTTCTGGGATATTTATATTGAAAATAGAAGACATTCTGGAGAAGTAGTTTTTGAAAACTTTGATACAGGTGTTAACTTTACTAGAAATTATTTAGATAGAGGCGTTTTCCCAACAGAGGGGAATAAGCAACGTTTAAACTTTATGTTTACAATACCGGGTTCCGATACTCAATACTATAAGGTTGGAGGGGATACTACTCACTTTTTCCCTCTTGATAGAAATCGTAGATTTATCTTTAATGTACGTGGTAAAGTTGCTTATGGTAATGGTTATGGCACAAAGAACGGTTATGACCAAATACTTCCATTCTTTGAAAACTACTACTTAGGTGGTGATGAATGGTTAAGAGGTTTTAAATATAACTCGGCAGGTCCAAAGGCTTTATATTTTGCTAACATCAATGGTAATAACTATACAATGCCTACAGATGGAGCTGTAGGTGGTAACGCTATTGCAGCTGCAAGCTTCCAATTAATTGTCCCTACACCATTTGCAAGTGAAGGTTCAGAAAATTCTGTAAGAACATCATTATTCTTTGATATAGGTTCGGTATGGGATACTACTTTTGATAAAGATTTATTACCTCCAACATTAGGTAATAACGGTTATTTGTATGATTATAGCGACTATAAAAAATATAGAGCTTCTGCTGGTTTGACTTTTATTTGGATGTCTCCAATGGGGCCTTTAGGGTTCTCTTTAGCTAAACCAGTGAAAGAATATGATGGTGATGATACAGAGTTTTTCAGTTTCACAATGGGTAGAACGTTCTAAGATATAAGCAAAATAGTTTATATTTGTGAATGATTAAATGAATATTATTGTAAAGAATTGTATAATAGTTAGATTATAATGTAATATGCATTTTATATATAAAAAAATAAAGTTTTAGGAGTATGAACATGAAGAAGATTTTATCTGTAGCAGCTTTATCTGCAGCAATGTTGTTATCAAGTGTTTCAGTTGCAAATGCCGCAGAAACAAAGATTGGTGTTTATAATCATAATTACGTGCTTTCAAGCATTCCTCAAATTAAGGCGATGGAAGATAAGGTAAAGAAAGCAGTTGGTTCTAAGCAAAAACAAGCAGAAAAGTTAAATAATGAACTAGTTGCTCTTGATAAGACTTTAAGAGATCCAAATGTTGCTAGTGATGTAAAAGCAAAGGCTCAACGTGATTTTCAATTAAAGAAGACAGAATTAGATGTAAAGGTTAGTGAAATCAGAGAAGAACAAGCTAAGATTGTTCAAAAAGAAGAAAAGGTTATCTCTGAAAAGATTACAAAGGCTGTTGAGACTGTTGCAAAGGCAAAAGGTTTAACTATTGTTTTACAAGCTCATGCGGTTGTTCATATGACAGATACTTCTTTAGATATTAGCAAAGAAGTTGTTGATATCGTAAGTAAGTCTAAGTAATTTAAATGTTCCTATTTGGAGTTTTTTAATGTCTATTACTGTAAAAGAACTTGCCGAGATTGTACAAGGTAAGGTTATTGGTGATGGTGATGTAGCTGTTTGTAGATTAGCAAACCTAGGTACTGCTAAAGAAGATGAAGTAAGTTTTCTTTCGGATAAGAAAATGAAGCAGTATTTAGAAACTACAAACGCAGGTGTTGTTCTTGTAAAGGAACAAGATTTGCCAGATAATGTAAATAAGACTTTTATTGTTGTTGCAGATCCATATGTTGCTTTTGCGAAAATCGCCAATGTTTTAGATACTACACCAAGAAGTTCTAATGGAATTCATTCAAGTGCAGTAGTTTCGCCATGTGCGATATTAGGTCAGAACGTAAGTATTGGTGCTAACTCTGTAATCGAAGATGGTGCTGAACTAGGTGATAATTGCCAAATAGGAGCGAATTGTTTTATTGGTAGAAATGCCAAAATTGGAAAGAATACAAAACTATGGGCAAATGTGTCTGTTTATCATGAATGTATAATAGGGGATAATTGTTTATTCCAATCAGGTGCAGTTATTGGTTCAGATGGTTTTGGTTATGCTAATGAAAGAGGGGAATGGATTAAGATCCCTCAATTAGGTAGAGTAGTAATTGGGAATAGAGTAGAAATTGGTGCTAATACTTGTATTGATAGAGGCGCACTAGATGATACTATTATTTCAGATAATGTTATAATTGATAACCTTGTACAAGTTGCCCATAATGATAAGATTGGATATGGAACTGCAATTGCTGGATGTACTACAATTGCGGGTTCTGTAGAAATTGGTAAGTACTGTATTATTGGCGGGACTTCTACATTTAACGGTCATATAAAGGTCTGTGATGGTGTGCATGTTTTAGGACAGGTTCAATCAGATATAACAGAGCCAGGTGAATATCAAGCATATGTACCTGTGCAAAAAACTTTACAATGGAAGAGAAATTTATCAAGAATTCTTCACTTAAACGAATTTTATTTAAAATTTAAACAATTAGAGAAAGGTGTTCAAAACGCATCAGAATCGAAGGAGTAAGAAATTGAGTAATGAAAATAAAGAATTAGATATTCAAGAAATTTTAGAACTTTTACCACATCGTTATCCATTTTTACTCGTTGATAGAGTTTTAAGTTATAACATCGATGGCGAACATAAGACTTTACGAGGCTTAAAGAATGTTTCTTTTAATGAACCTTTCTTTACAGGTCATTTCCCTGGCAAGCCAGTATTACCAGGTGTTTTAATTCTTGAAGCAATGGCTCAAGCAACAGGTATTTTAGCGTTTACAATGGTTGGTAAGCCTCAAGCTGACGAACTATATTATTTTGCATCAATTGATAATGCAAGATTTAAGCGTCCAGTAGTACCTGGTGATCAATTAATTTTAGACGTTGAATACTTAAAGGAACGTCGCGGTATCGCTAAGTTTACAGGCGTTGCTACTGTAAATGGTGAAGTTGTTTGTTCTGCAGATTTAATGTGTGCTAAGAGAAAAGGTTAATTTTTTACCGGAGTAACATAGATGATTGATTCAAGTGCAGTAATTCATCCATCGGCTATTATAAGTCCGAATGCTAAGATTGGTCCAAATGTTAAGATTGGTCCATTTACTATTGTAGGCGACGAAGTTGAAATTGGAGCAGATACATCTATTGCATCTCATTGCGTACTTAAAGGACCAACAAAAATAGGTCAAAGAAATAAGATATTTCAATATGTAACAATTGGTGATGATTGCCAAGATAAGAAATTTGTAGAAGGCGAACGTACCTTTCTAGAAATTGGTGATGATAATGTGATTAGAGAATCATGTACATTTCATCGCGGTACGACTCAAGACCAATGCTTGACAAAGGTTGGTAGCCGTAATTTATTTATGGTTAATGTTCACGTGGCTCATGATTGTATAATTGGTGACGATTGTATTTTTGCTAATAATGCAACATTGGCGGGGCATGTTCATATTGGCAATTGGGTTATTTTTGGTGGTTTATCTGCAATTCATCAATTTGGTAGAGTTGGTGACCATGCGTTTGTTGCCGGTATGGCTGCTTTAAATCAAGATGTTCCTCCTTTTGTAATGGCTGCAGGTCATTATGCTAAACCTTTCGGTATTAACAAGGAAGGTTTAAAGAGAAGAGGATTTAGTCCGGAATCTATTTCTGCTATTCGTAAAGCTTATATGGTTATTTATAAGCAAGGAAAAACAGTAGAAGAAGCTGTTGTTGAATTAGAAACTATGCAAGAATCAGAACCGTCAATTGGTTTGTTAGTTGACTTCTTACGTAATAGTGGACGTGGTATTTGTCGCTAATGAATAAGACTGTATATGCAGTAGTTTGTGGTGAATCTTCAGGGGACCTTCTTGGTGCTGGCTTAATGTCGGCTATTATAAAGAGGGACCCTAATGCTTCTTTTATTGGCATCTTTGGTCCAAAAATGAGAGAGGTTGCTGGAAAAGCTGGTGTTACTAGTAAGCAACTTTTCGATATGGAACAGTTGTCAGTTATGGGGATTGGTGAGGTTATAAAGGCTTTACCAAGAATCCTATCAATCAGAAAAAAGTTAATTCAGAGTCTATTAAAGAATAAACCAACAGTTTATATTGGTATAGATGCTCCTGATTTTAATTTGACAGTTGAATCAGTGTTAAAGAAAAATAATGTTCCAACAGTTCATTATGTAAGTCCATCTGTTTGGGCGTGGAGAACTAAACGTATCTTTAAAATCAAAGAAGCGACCAATATGGTTCTTTCTATTTTACCATTTGAAAAAGCTTTTTATGATAAGTATAACGTTCCATGTACTTATGTTGGACATAGATTAGCAAAAGAAATCGATTCTTCTGAGCAATCATATTCTGCAAGAATGTATTTAGGTTTTCAGACTTTGAAGAGTACTCAAGTTGTTGGTGTTTTCCCAGGAAGTAGAGTACAAGAAATTAAGTATTTAACTCCTGTTTTTGCATGTGCAGCTTATAAACTTCAAATGACTTATCCTCAGATGAGATTTGTGTGTGCTACTCCTACCAGAAAGAAGGCTGAGTTAATCAAATCTTTGTGGATACGTTATGCTCCTAATATTCCATTAACGATATGGGTAGGAATGTCAAGAGAAGTAATGATGGCTTCTAACGCATTGATGATTGCGTCAGGAACTGCCACATTAGAAGCAATGCTTTTAAAGCGTCCAATGGTTGTATGCTATATTTTAAATGCACTTACTGCGATAATTGCACGTAGAGCATTACAGGTTGATTGTTATTCATTACCGAACTTAATATCAGGAAAGAGACTTGTTCCTGAATTAATGCAAGAGGATTGTACTTCAGACAATATATATGAAGAGATATCAAATATTTTTAACAGTAATGATATAGAGTTGTATCAAGAGTTTGATAGAATTCATAAAGAAATGTCTATTGATTCTGATCGCTTAGCTGCTGATGCAGTTTTTAAGGTTATCATCGAGCATTATCAAAAAAATAGTAAATAGATTGTTTGATTTGTCATAGATTAATAATCATAAAAATTTAATATTAGTTTATTTAACAGTAAAAACTAGTTATGCTAGTTTTTGTTGTTTCTAGGAAAGGAGTTGGATATTATCATGGCTGAAATAATTTTACCGTTTGAATACCCTGTTCCTAAAAGTGAATGTGTATATGCAGGAACGGATGAGGTTGGTAGAGGGCCATTAGTAGGGAACGTCGTTGCTGCGGCTGTTATTCTTGATCCATCTGTAAAAATTGAAGGTCTTACAGATTCTAAAAAGTTATCAGAAAAGAAACGAGAAGCTTTATTTCCAATTATAATGGAGAAAGCTTTAGCTATTGGTATTGGCGAGGCTAGTCCGGCTGAAATAGATGAAATCAATATCCTGTGGGCGTCTATGCTAGCAATGGAAAGAGCGGTAGCAAATTTAAAGATAGAGCCTAACATGGTTTTAGTGGATGGTAATAGAATTCCGAAAAACTTAGGAATTCCTGCGATTTCAGTAGTTAAAGGCGACGCTAGAGTTGAAGAAATAAGTGCAGCATCGATTGTTGCTAAAGTAATAAGAGATCGTCAGTTAATAGAGTTAGACCAAAAATATCCTCAGTATGGTTTTGCTTCTCATAAAGGATATCCAACAGCAGCACATTTAGAAGCTATCAATAAATATGGCTTATTACCAGAGTATCGTAAAAGCTTTGGTCCAGTGAAGAAATTATTAGGTTTAGATTAGTTAATTATAAGGCATAGCTAAAATGACTCAGCTTATAGATAGTTTTGTCCATTTATACGTTCATACAGATTACTCTATGGATGATGGGTTAATGGATGTAAATGGTGTAGTGTCTCTGGCAAAGAAGCTAGGAATGCCTGCTGTATCTATAACTGATAAGATGAATCAGTGTAATGCCGTAAAGCTATGTGAGTGTGGTCGAGCTAAAGGTGTTAAACCTATTTACGGTATTGAATTAATTGTTTATGACGATACCTCAAAGAATATTGTTAATAAAGAGTTTTATAAAATTAAACTATATGCCATGAATAAGATTGGCTATAGAAATATCGTTGAACTTCAATCTGATGGATGGCGTCAAGGTAGTATTGATTATAAAACTTGTGTAAAGAAGAGTTGGCTAGAGAAGTATTCTCAAGGGGTAATTTGTTTATCTGGTGGAATATTTGGGGATGTTGCTAAAGCTATCTTTGAGGGGAATAAGGATGTAATTCAAGAAAAGATTGATTTTTATAAAAGAATTTATCCAAACAGATTTTATATCGAACTTACTCGTTGTGGACAATCTGGTGAGAATGAGTATATTGCGAAGGCTGTACAGTTTGCAAAGAATAACAATATCCCTATTGTAGCTACTAATCCAGTAATGTTTGCAACAGAACAGGATTATGAAATTCATAAGATTAGAACAGCGATTCAAGCGAAAGTCGTTTTAAGCGATCCGAAATGGAATGATCCATATACACCAAAGATGTATATGCGTTCTGTTGAAGAGATGAAGGAGTTGTTCTCAGACTTACTTGAGGCGATTCAAAATACTGTCGCAATAGCGATGCGTTGTTCTGTTCCTATTTTGCTTGGTAAAAATTTCTTGCCACATATTGATACAGGTAATTTGACTGAAGCTGAATATCTGACAAAGATGTCATATGAGGGACTTGAAGAAAGGTTAAGATTTTTATATCCAGATGAAGCTGAATACGAGAAACAAAAACCAAGATATGTACAGAGATTACAAGTAGAATTAGATGTTATTATTAACATGCAATTCCCGGGTTATTTCTTAATTGTGATGGAGTTTATTCAATGGTCAAAGAATAATGGCGTGCCAGTTGGACCAGGAAGAGGTTCAGGTGGAGGTTCGTTAGTAGCATATGCCATTAAGATTACAGACTTTGATCCATTAAGATTCGATCTACTTTTTGAACGTTTTCTAAACCCAGAGCGTGTGTCGATGCCTGACTTTGACGTTGACTTCTGTACAAATAATCGTGATAGAGTAATTAAGCATGTAGCTGATCTGTATGGCCGTCAAGCTGTGTCTCAGATTATCACTTTTGGAACACTTGCTGCTAAGGCTTCAGTTAAAAGTGTTGCAAGAGTAATGGGAAAGAGCTATTCGTTTGGCGATAGAATAGCTAAGTCTATACCGAACAAACCTGGTATTACTCTTGATATTGCTTTAGGTCGTGTTGAACGAAAGATAGAACTAGCTTCTAAAGAGTTTATTGATATGTACAACACTTCTGAAGAAATTAGAGAAGTGGTAGATATTGCATGTAAATTAGAAGGTATTACAACTTCACATGGAAAGCATGCAGGTGGTGTGGTTATATCTCCAACTGTAATAACTGATTTTGCTCCACTTATGTGTGATGATTATGGTGGAGATTATAAAACTCAGTTTGATAAGCATGACGTAGAAGAAGCGGGGTTAGTTAAGTTCGACTTCTTGGGACTTAAGACACTTACAATTATTGACTGGGCTTTAGAGATGATCAATGCCAAGAAGGAAAGGCTAGGTGAACCTAAGGTTGATATTTCAGCTATAAATCTCGAAGACCCGGAATCTTATAAAGTTCTGCAAACAACTGAAACTACAGCAGTATTCCAGTTAGAATCTAATGGTATGCGTGGTTTGATTAAGAAGATGCAACCCGATAGATTTGAAGATTTGATTGCATTAGTGGCATTGTATCGTCCAGGTCCATTAGAATGTGGGATGGTGGATAATTACGTAGATAGAAAGCATGGTAGAGAAAAGGTTTCATATCCAGATCCAAACTTTCAGCATGAATGTCTAAAACCTGTGTTAGATCCAACTTACGGTATTATTGTGTACCAAGAACAGGTAATGCAGATTGCTCAGGTATTAGCTGGTTACTCTCTAGGTGGTGCAGACTTATTACGTCGTGCGATGGGTAAGAAACAGCCTGAAGTAATGGCTGCCCAAAAGAGTGTATTTAAGGAAGGTGCTGAAAAGCAAGGTATTAACGGCGATTTGGCATTAAGTATATTTGACCTTGTAGAAAAGTTCGCAGGTTATGGTTTTAATAAGTCGCATTCAGCTGCTTATGCTTTAGTATCTTTTCAAACCTTATGGTTAAAAACCCATTATCCGGCAGAGTTTTTAGCCGCAATGATGACAGGTGATAAGTTAAATACAGATAAGCTAGTTTCATATATTCATGATGCAAGAAGATTAAATATTACAGTAATACCTCCAGATGTAAATATGGGTGAGGTAAACTTTATTGTAAATAATGACGGTGAAATTGTATTTAGCTTGAGTGCGATAAAAGGCGTTGGCGATGGTCATGTTGAACAAATTGTAAAGGAACGTAAGGAAAACGGATCTTTTAAGAGTTTGTTTGATTTTTGTCGTCGAATGGATAAGGCGATTGCGTCTAAAAAAGTTTTAGAAGCAATGATTTTAGGTGGTGCGTTTGATAAGATATGTGCAACACATCGACGTTCATTAGTTGCAAGCCTTGATGATGCATTAATGATTGCATCTCAATCTACAAGCGATAGAAACAATGGTTGTATTGATATCTTTGCAGCATGCGG
Source organism: Ruminobacter sp. (assembly GCA_036311285.1). Lineage (GTDB taxonomy): Bacteria > Pseudomonadota > Gammaproteobacteria > Enterobacterales > Succinivibrionaceae > JAXJQF01. Next base: position 71,598 of record JAXJQF010000006.1, read on the forward strand.
TTTTGATGAATTCATGGATCCTCCGTTAAAGGATGTACAACCATATTCTGTTAAAGAAAAGCTTCATGGAGAGGTTGAAAATTTAGGTTTGTACTTAACAGGCCATCCGTTAGATTCATATAAGGAAGAAATAAAGAACTTTACTAATATAAATATTTCGTCCATACAGGTTGACCCTAGTGTGTCAGAATATGCACAGCCACAAGAAAAGATAACAATTTGTGGAGTGATAGTAGACCTTCAAAGAAGAATCACAAAGAAAGGGGCTCCATATCTTCAAGGTTATATAGTTGATTATTCAGGTAAGATTTTATTTAACTTATGGCGTGATGATTATGAGAAGTACAATGATTTCTTAGAAGAGGATATGTTGGTTGTAGTAACTGGTAGCGCATCATTTGATTCATTTAATAACTCAAATAAGATCAGAATTGATACTCTCGAAAATATTGTGGAAGCAAGATTATCACGAGGACGAGCTTTAAGAATTTCTTTAGATCAAAGTTTTTCACAGGATATAAAACACAGTGAAACTTTATGTTCTGTTTTAGATAAGTATCCTGGAAATATGCCAGTTGAGTTAATATTAGAGCAAGATGATGGTGTATTGGTTTCAATGACTGATTATCGTGTCATACCTTGTGATGAGTTGTTAGAAGAGATAAGATTTAAGTGTAAATCGTGTCTGTACAAAACAGCAACGTCATATGGAGAATAGCTTTTTATTAATAAATATTGTAAAATGGATAAGTTAAGACTTTTATTTAAATAGAGGCATGTAAATGAACATAAATTACCTAGAGTTTGAGCAACCTATTGCAGAATTATTAGCTAAAATTGAAGAATTAAAGCAAGTTAGTTCTAATATTGGATCTGTGGATTTGTCAGATCAAATTGCCTCATTAGAAAACAAGTGTGAGGAATTAACAAAAAAATTATTTTCTGACTTAGGTGCATGGCAGATTTCTCAAGTATCTAGACATCCATTAAGACCTTACACTTTAGATTACATTAAGGAAATCTTCACTGATTTTGAAGAATTACATGGTGACAGAGCTTATGCTGATGACCCTGCTATTATTGGAGGTATCGCTAGAATAGAAGGTGAACCTGTAATGGTTATCGGTCACCAAAAGGGACGTGATGTACAAGAACGTACTTTAAGAAACTTTGGTATGCCTCGTCCAGAAGGTTATAGAAAAGCCTTAAGATTAATGCAAACAGCAGAAAGATTTAACTTACCTATTCTTACATTCATTGACACTCCAGGTGCATACCCAGGGGTTGGTGCTGAAGAAAGAGGTCAAGCTGAAGCAATTGCTAGAAACTTAAAAGTTATGAGTGCTTTAAAGGTTCCAGTGATTTGTACTGTTATTGGCGAAGGTGGTTCAGGTGGAGCTTTAGCTATCGGTGTAGGTGACAGAGTTAATATGTTACAGTATTCAACATATTCAGTAATTTCACCAGAAGGCTGTGCTTCTATTTTATGGAAGAGTGCTGACAAGGCTTCTTTGGCTGCTGAGGCAATGAATATCACAGCTACAGCATTGAAGGATTTGAATTTAATTGATAATATCATTGAAGAGCCATTAGGTGGTGCTCACCGTGATTATGCTTTAATGGCTGCAAACTTAAAGCACAGATTGATGTTAGACTTAAATCAATTAAAGTTACAATCAACAGATCAATTACTTGATAGACGTTATCAACGCTTATTAAATTACTCATATTTATCAAATGTGTAAGAATACAGTTTGAAATAAGTAAATAGTTAATTAAAAGAGAAAGCTTTCATAAAATAATCTGGGCTCGGAAACCCACTACTCTTGAGTGGTGGGATGAGAGCCGTCTTTCTTTCTCAACCTTGCGTCTCTATATATCTTTGAATAGTAGCGGTGGAGACTTCACCTATGCTACAAGCAAAATAACCATCTGACCAGAATATCTTTTTCTTCCAGTAACATTTAGACAGATATCTACTATATTTCTGCCATAACAGATAGGTAGTCTTTTGCTTTACAATTTTTACGATATTAGCTACGCAATCAGTACAATCGTATCCAATAAGAAAATGGATGTGGTCTTTGTCTGTTTCCATAGCTAAAATCTCATAGCCTTTTTCTGTAGC
>JAXJQF010000007.1:0-7818 GCA_036311285.1 Ruminobacter sp.
GTCTGTCTGTCTGTTAAGATTGTTTCGCCGTTCTCAGCGAACGTCAACAACTGATTACGGTAAAATTCATATTGCTTTTGACGGGCTTCAATTTCAGCTGGCAGACCAATATTTAAGTCGTTACATACAGCATCGAACTGCCCCAACGCTCGAATTAAACGTTTTTGAATATCTATCGGTAAAACCGGTACCTTAGCTTCTGAAATATTATCGTTATACAACCTTGCAATAGTTCCTCCTGAAGAAACTTTCCAAGGATTGGTTTGATACCAATAATAAAGAAACTCATTAAGAACCTGCGACTCATCATTATCGACCCATACAATATTGGAATCCTGAAAATATGCTGGCTCACCGTCAAACACTATCGTTCGTCCTATAGTTCCTGCAGCAGATATTAAAATATCTCCTTTTTTAGGATAAGAATACCGCGCTTTATACTTTTCAAAGGTTTCTTTTGAAATAAAGGCATCAGCCTGCTTGCCAAATGTTCCTATCTTATAAAAAGGAACATCTCCATCGGGGGAGGTTTCATTTTTCATAATTCTTTTACACATTGAAACCTTACCAATATCTCCTAATTTTTTCCATGTAGTTAATGGATTAAAACTAAGCAATTCATTCCTATAATACTCATACTGTTTCTTTCTCGCCGTAAGCTCTGCAGTAAGCTCTGCAGTAAGCTCCGTAAAATTGTCCAGAATCCGGACAATTTCACGTTGTACCTCTAAAGGAGGTACGGGGATTTTTATTGATTTTATCGTGTTTAAATTAATTCCTTGTAGTGCTCCTTGCGCAAGATTCTTGATAGATACATAACTGTGTTCGATGTAGAAATACAGATATTTATAATTTAACTCTTCATTTGGTTCCAAAGCACAAACAGATTGATTGGCACACATTGCAATAGAATTAACGGCACATCGTGCTACTGTAGCTCCTGTCATTGCGATTAAAACAGAATTAGGTTTTATCATTTTTGCTGACGAGTTTTCTAACCCTTTTTTAGTTATAGTCTTTTCTGTAGATGTCAAAATATTAAAATTTAATTCACCTGAACGAGCCCAATAAATCTCGCCGTCATAATAATCAGAATTAGACGTTTTCGGTGTTCCTCCTGCAAACGTTTTACATACATTAGCAATTTTTTTATACTCCACCCCATTAGGACAAAGTTCTTTCAGCAAATCATCTAACTTACTCATACTTCTTCCCCTTGGTTAGATAAAAGCTCTGGCTCGGTCTCGATAAGAATGTCACAAAGTACTTTGTAATCTAGATACTGAACACCGTGTCTACCTTCATAGATTTTTTCTGATAACTTGCTTTTATAATACACATCCATTGCCTTTTCATAACTAAGACTATATTTTTCCGAAATATACCCTATCAACCGTTCTGCAAGCCTTTCCTGATATATATACTCTAATTCATTTTCATCCATAATCTATACCTCATCAGCAGACTTGAACACAAGTAACTTATCAATTGCTTCTTGTGTTATAAATGCTATCTGATCATATTCAGGGTAAACTTTTATCTCACGAATTGCACGTTCCTTATTCCAAATGCCTGAATGATACAAATCGACAACTCTAAAAACCTTATCATCAGCAACCTTTCCCATGATAATGTCATATGACGTGTATTTTGTCTTTCCATCTCTGCAATCGCATACAAAATCTATCCATTCAAACAAATCTTCTGCAAAGGTTTTTACCTTAAACTGTGCTATATCTTCAGACATTTCGTATACATTTACATAAGATACATCTTTATGTAAAAGATCGATTTTTCTTCTAGCCCAACGTTCTGCTTGCTCACGATTAGTTGTCACATAAAATCCTTTTCCAAAATCAAGCGAACGTAATGAGTGCTGCACATCAGGGTTTTTAACTATCTCTGTCGAACCATGATAAACAATCATTTTTCCCCCTCATGTACTCTAATAAAAACCTCTATATCTTCCACCACATACTGAGTACTCTGGGTATGCAAAACTTCATAATGAGGAACAAGGTATCCATTTATACAGTTTTTATTACTCATTATCTGATATACAGCCGAAGGCGATTTCTTCCATTTTCTCGAACAGGCGTGTATCATATATACTACAAATTCCATGATTTCTTTATTCATTCGTCATATCTCCTTCGATTTCAGCGATTATCTTATCAATTTCATCACGGAGAACTTGTTCACGAGCAACAATTTTTTTAATTTCAGCATTAAGTTTGGCTATATCGATTTTTTCTCGAGTATCTTCTTGTTCAACATAGGTGCTAACTGACAGATTATAGTTTTGTTCTTTTACCTCTTCGTAATCCACTAATCTGCAGGTATACTCTACATCGTGTCTTTCTGAAAACATCTCTACAATTTTATCTATATGCTCAGGAAGTAGTTTGTTATTATTGGTAACCTTAACACAAAGATTTGTAGCATCAATAAATAGAACATTAGTATCACGTTTATTCTTCTTCAGAACCATGATACAAGTTGCTATTGAAGTCCCAAAAAACAGGTTGCCTGGTAGCTGAATAATGCAATCAACATAGTTGTTATCAACGAGATACTTTCTGATTTTCTGTTCAGCACCGCCTCTATACATTATTCCTGGGAAACATACGATTACTGCAGAACCATTCGAAGCTAACCAAGAAAGAGAATGCATTATAAAAGCCATATCAGCCTTAGATTTTGGAGCTAAAACTCCTGCAGGAGAAAAACGTGGGTCGTTTATTAGTGTTGCATCTTCATCACCAACCCACTTAATGGAATATGGAGGATTGGAAACTATCAGCTCAAATGGTTCATTATCCCAATGTTGAGGATGTGTAAGAGTATCTTCACAAGCAATATCAAATTTATCAAAACCTATGTCATGAAGGAACATGTTAATACGACATAAGTTATATGTAGTGATATTGACTTCCTGTCCATAGAAACCATTTTGAACAGCGTCCTTTCCTAGAACCTTTTCAACTTTTAAAAGCAATGAACCACTACCACACGCTGGATCATATACTTTATTGATTCTTTTTTTACCAACAGTTCCTAATCTAGTTAGAAGAACAGAGACATCGGCAGGAGTAAAAAATTCACCACCAGACTTACCTGCATTAGATGCATACATATTCATCAGATATTCATAAGCATCTCCGAAGGCATCAATCTCATGTTCATTAACTGCTCCAAGGTTCATATTACCTACGCCTTGTAAAAGTTTGACTAAGCGTGCATTTCTCTTGGCAACTGTTGCACCTAACTTATTACTATTTACATCAATATCATCAAAAAGTCCTTTTAAGTCACTCTCTGACTGACTACCTTTAGCAGATTCTTCAATATGGTTAAATACACGTTCAAGGAACTCGTTTAAGTTGTCTTTTAAATTCTTTTTTTCACCTTCATTATCTATAAAGACAGCCTTATCATCTGTGCAGTTTTTTAGAACGTTACAAAATAATTCACTTGGAGGAATGTAATAACCTTTAACACTAATAAGATCTGCACGAGCTTCTTCAGCATCTTCATCTGACAGACTAGCATAATCAAAATCATGTATTCCAGCGTCCCATTCAACTTTATTTACGCAAGCACAGATATTTTCTGAAATATAACGGTAGAACATTATGCCGAGAACATAATTTTTAAAATCCCATCCATCAACAGATCCGCGCAGTTCATCTGCTATAGCCCAAATTGCGCGATGTAGTTCATCTCTTTGTTGCTCTTTTTTGGTATCTACCATTAATATACTCCGCTAACTTAGTTACAAACTTTGCTCGAAAAAATAAATTCTAGATTAAGCAAAAATGTGTTTAAATAATTCCGCTTATCGTTATCTCAAAACTTAGATAATAAGACATAAGTTATTACGTAAGCGTCACAAAATAATTAATCTTAAACAATAACACAATTATAGTTCAAATTCTTGATATGACCAAACAAAAAATTATTCTTTGCGAATAATTTTTATTCAAATTTTGTTATTCATCAAATTACATCTTTTCATAGTATTGATTTTAAGTTTTTTATGAATATATATTGTAAAAACTTAAAATCTTTAAACAAAAAAAAATCCGACCTAACAGTCGGATTTCACATTAATCTTTGGAGTTCTTAAAATTTTATCTTAAATATGAAGTTCAAAATCTTCTAATTCGGACATATTTTGCCAGTAATTTACTTTTTTAAATACTGACATTACAAATTCGATTTCTTCACGAATGTATTTAAATCCTTTCTCTGTCTTTTCTAATAAGTGAACATACCATGAAGGATGGGTATCATTCATAATATGTTTTGACATAATTTCATTATATTCAATTTCTCTTTGTTCTAATTTGTTATACCAGGATATATTTGGTATTCCATTATATTTAGAATTTGTTACTACAGGAAGTATGCATTTTTCTACATCGTAATTATTTTCTTTAATTGTATTCATAAAGCTTTCTACTAATTTTACAGCTTCTGTATACAACATTCTTGTCCTGTCATTTAATTGCTCTACAACTGAGCAGTAAACGTTATTATCCATATTTTATTATCCTATAGTTGTAATCAGTTTATCTAACAATTCGCTTTCTTTTATTTTTGGTATTTAAGAGAAATACTTAAAAAACGTGCGTATTATATAGATATCGTCTATAGTAATTTGTGAAGACTGCCACACATATTACTAACACTTGCTTCTAACTAATAGATTTTGTTGGTTATATGGGGTACCTCACATTTTATTAGACTATATCAATCTCTATTAGTTCAATAAAAATTACCTTAAATCCATTTATTTCAAGTAATTGTATGGTATTTATGCAAAATTAAAATATGTGCCAAGTTAAAACTAGATAAAATTTATTAAAGAATTTTGAAATAATAAAAAAGGAAACACTTTTGTGGAGTGTTTCCTTTTTTTCTATTTAGAATGTCTATCTAAAGTAAATTATTCTTCAGATTGATTATCTTGGCTTTCTATATACTTAGCGTAGTCACGATCTGTGTTGTATTCAATTTCAGCATTTTCACGTGCTGCTTTTGTAATTAAATCACGATCTTGTAATGTTTTAGTTTGTACGATTTGGTTGCTAATATAAGCATCACGTTGAGCATCATTATTTAATGTGTTTTGCTTAACTTCAGACATAACTAAGATATATGGAACTTTGTCTGCATTAGTGTATGAATTAACACTTAATTTACCTTTTGGAGCAACAGGTAATTCAAAAATGTTATTTAAAATTTCAACATTTTCTACAGAACTTGTTAATCTTGTATAGTTCTTAGTTTCACCAACTACAATCTTATTTTCAGCAACAAATTTATCTAAAGCTTCACCCTTGTTAATTGCTTCTACAACTTCCTTAGCTGTAGCTTCACATGATTCAAGAGATTTTTCACGTTGTAATGTATTAACAATTTCAGCTTTGATATCATCAAGCTTCTTTGGTTGCGGAGCTTTGTATTCTTCAACGTGTAAAACAACTAAAGCATTAGGCGATAAGTCGATAACATCAGAGTTAGTACCTTGTTCACGTAACTCTTCGTTAAACATAGCTTTGATAACTTTATCATTATCTAATTCTTCTGGTAACTTACCACCCTTTGCTAAGAATTCAGATTTTTGAATTTTAACAATATCAGAAGTTGTTCCATCTTCTCTCTTGTTAGCAGCAGCAACAGTTGCATCTAATGAATCTGGGTTTTCGTAACTGATGTCAGAGATAATTTGACGCTTATCTAAGAAAATCTTTTGACTTTCTTGCTTAACGAATCTTTCAATAACATCATTCTTAACTACGTTAAAATCTTTTTGAGTTTGAGGAATGATTTTTAAAATCTTAATGATGTGAGAACCAAATTGAGTATTAACGATTTCAGTTGTTTCACCAACATTCTTTAAAGCAAATACAGCTTTTTCAAATAAAGCGTCTTGGTTACCTAATGAAAATGCTTCTAACTTACCGCCAGTGTCCTTTGTTGAAGTATCTTCAGAGTATTTAGCAACAACATCTTCAAATTTAGCACCAGCTTTTAATTCTTCTAAAGCCTTTGCAGCCTTTACTTCTGCATCATCACCAGTTAATAAGATATGTGCTACTTCTCTCTTTTCAGGAGTGATATATAATTCACTATGAAGATTAAAGAATTTTTCTAAATCTGCATCATTGTATTTAACTTCACTCTTTACATCTTCACTAGTTAAGAAGATGTATGATACTTTAACTTCTTCTGGTAATAAGTAACTGTTCTTATTAGCATCGTAGTATGCTTGAAGTTCAGCATCTGAAATATTTACATTTTTAGAGAATGTATCTAAGTTGATATCGATCTTTGTTACAACACGTTCTTCGTTTAATAAAGCGTTATTAATTGCAACTTCATTTGGTAACGAGAATTGGTTTTTTAAAATATATTTTACATAGATATCATTAGCTAAATCTGTACGTAAATATTCACCAAATTGATTTGGATGAAAACCTGCACGAGATAAAACTGTCTTATATTGTTGTTGATCAAACTTACCATCGATTTGGAATTCTGGCATTTGCTTAATGTATTCTTTAACTAGCTCATCAGACACAACAATACCATTCTTGAAAATATAATCAGATAAAGCTTGATCTCCGATCATTCTTTCTAAAATATCTTTACGTAACTTCTTTAAAAAGTTCTTATCTTTAGTCTTTTCTATAAAGTCATGACCAAATTGACGTTCTAACGCTTGACGTTCAGTTCTAAATTGGTTTTCTAATTCAGCCTGCTGAATAGTTCTACCGTTAACTTTAACAGGATTTAAGTTAACCTTTGGTGTTAAATAGCTGCCTACACCAGCTATTATGAACGAAATGATAATTAAGCTGAAAATTATCTTCGTTGCAAGCCCAGGCTTATTTTCGTCTGTCTTTGTACCTTGTGACATTGTAATGTTTACTCCAAAATTATTCGTATGTATATAACTAAAGTTTTTAATTATAAATCGCGTTATAACGCGTTTGTTATTATAAACGAAAAGCGCACATTTTTGTGCGCCTTTCAATATTTTTTTGATTCTATTTAAAAATAAATAGAAAGACTATATTACTTACCGTTTACAGCGTCTTTTAAATTCTTACCAGCTGTGAACTTAGGAGCCTTGCAAGCAGGGATTTCAACTGGTTCATTAGTCTTAGGGTTACGGCCTGTACGAGCTTTCTTTTCAGTAACCTTGAATGCACCAAAACCAACTAAAGTAACATTATCGCCTTCTTTTAATGCTTCAGTAACAACATTAATGAATGCATTTAAAGCAGACTCTGCGTCTGTCTTTGTTAATCTGCTTTGTTCAGCAATTTTTTCAACTAATTGAGCTTTTGTCATATAATCCTCTAATAAGCAAAATTTGTATTATTAAACATTGATTTTATTTACGCCTTTAAATATAAGACTTGCAAAACAAATCATAGGTTTATTATGTTGTTAATATTGTTTTCAATCAATTTAAAACAATCAAAATTAAGTAGTAGATCACTAAAATTGTTCATTTTTAACGTTTTAAGGAAAAAATTAGCTATTTTTTGTACAACAAAAAAAGTAAAAAAAAATTTAATAATAATAATCAACACATTGATTTTAAAGACTAATTTTAGTTTCAAACAAAAGTTATGTGAAGTCAAAAATACATAAATTTTATCCAAATTATTCAAATTTTACTTCAGCAAATCTAAGTCTCTGCTTTATATTCGGATATTTTTCTCTATCAATTTCTTCGACAAACATTTTATAAGGTCTTACATAAGTCTTAAAAGGTACGTATAACGCTTGATATACAAC
>JAXJQF010000008.1:0-9231 GCA_036311285.1 Ruminobacter sp.
GAAGTACAGGTCTTTAGAAAAACACTGTAAATGTTCACAGAATGTTTCGTTCTTTATCACTGTTAAAAAAAATGTACTGTGTTAAAATGTTTGTAGATAGTATTTAAGTGGGGGAGTTTGAAGTTATGGGCAATATTCTAAATCCTGATAAAGATAATAGCTTTATCGGTTTAGTTAAAGCGAAAGATAGTAGAGTGTTTGTTGATAAAACAGATTTTATTGTAAAAACTAATGCTCTCCTAAATACAGATGGAAAATTCATTGCTATAACCCGTCCTCGCAGATTTGGGAAAACTGTAACTGCTCATATGCTTTCTGCTTACTATTCTAAAGGTTACGTTGGGCAGAATATTTTTGACAAACTTGAAATTGCTGATAAACCAAGTTTTGTAGAACATCTTAATAAATACAATGTAATTAACATTGATATGAATTCTGTTGATGGTCGTTTTGATGTTTATTCAAGAAATAAACAGAAAATAGAAGGTGTTAATGATTTAGTTGATTATTTTGAATATTTAATTATTAACGAATTAAAATCAAGTAATGAATTTTCAGACACTCTTGTAAAGCATCAGATTGAAAATATTGGACTTCTTGAAGCTATAATGGCGATTACACAAGATTTGAATACAAAATTCATTTTTATTATGGATGAATGGGATCTAGTGTATAGAGAATATCGAAATGATGAATGTTTGCAGAAGAAATTTATCAAACTGTTAAAAAATTTGTTTAAATCTGATGATGGTCAAAAATGCTTTGCTTTAGCTTATCTTACAGGTATTCTTCCAATTAAGAAATATAATTCTCAATCAGCTTTAAACGTATTTAAAGAATACAATATGTTAAGACCTGTACCTTATGAAGAATATTTTGGATTTACGGAAGAAGAGGTCGCAGAAATAGTTAAATTACCTCAATGTAAGATCAGTCACCAGGAACTAAAAGAATGGTACGAAGGTTATAAACTTAATGGCAAAGATATTTATAACCCTAACTCCGTTGTTTCTTCCATTAGTGATGGTATATGTCAAAGTTATTGGAGTGGAACATCATCCAATGAAGAAGTCGTAAATCTTATTAACATGAATTTTGACGGAATTAAGGACGATATTATTCACCTTATTGAAGGTAGTACTATTCAGTTCAGTTGTATTACTTTCCAAAATGATATGGTATCAATAAAAACTAAGGATGATATTTTTTCGTTATTAGTATGTTTGGGGTATCTTGGATGTGTTGATGACGGAGACGGATATCATCTAGCCTATGTTCCTAACAAAGAAATAAGAACAGCTCTTTCTTCTATAGTAAAATCACAACCATGGTTTAATTCTATGCCTATAATTGAGCGTTCAAAATCTTTGTTTGAAGCCATAACTACTCTTGATGCGAATAAGATAGCGAATATCATTACAGAGATTCACAACTCTCCTAATGTATCGTTGCTTACTTATAATCGTGAGGAATCAATGGTATTTTGTCTTATATCAGGACTCATGTGGTGTACTGAACGAGAATATAAATGTTATCGTGAACTTCAATCTGGTAAAGGAAGTGCAGATTTAATTTATGTACCAAAGAGAAATATTCATCTACCTATCTTAATTATAGAATTTAAATATGGTCAGAGTGCAGAAGAAGAAATGAATCAAATTAAAGAAAAGGAATATTTTAGTAGATACATTGATGGTGATTATCCAAATGATGTATTACTTATAGGTATTAACTATAATCCTAAAACAAAGGATCATCAGTGCCTAATTGAAAAGATGGCCCCAATAATAGTTTAACAAAAAATATTCTTCTAAATTTGTATGTTCTTGATATTTTTATTCAATTTATAGAGCATTACATTTTGACGCTCTTTTTATATTGACACTCACAAGATTAACATGGTAATTATTTATTCGTTTAGGTGGTCAACTTTTTGATCGTTCTACAGAAATAATTGAAAATTATTCGTTTTATATAATCTCCCTATTTTATAGTTTTTCTTACTCTTATTTATCTTTAGTTTTCACTATTTTAAAAAGATCATTTCTTTAAAGATATTCAAATAAAATCATATGCTATAAATTATTCGAAAATTTTCTAACAAAATTTATGACATATTCATATGAAAACGGTGCTCCAGGAAAGTTTTGAGGTTCGGTATTAGTTTCAACAAGGTCCATAGCTCCTGCAACAAGCAAGCTAAGCATATTTTTATCTAGTCTACGATCGTAAGATAAAGTTAATTCAACAGCTTGTTCATAAGCTTCTTCTTGAAAATCAACTGAATGTCCAGTAGTTATTTGAAATGATTTAAAAATACCATTAACATATATAAATTGATTCACTGGAAAAACACCTTGATATACAAGACCAGCGGTAACAGCTCTTCTTGCGTATGCATAAGCCATCTTTACCATTGGAGAAAATCCATCATGATTTATGGATACACCTAAATCATCACTAATATTTCCAAAAGTACCACATGGAAGATTATGTGTTTTCTTTACATAATGTATAAGCCTTCCATTATTATTATTTCGAAAGAAATTAAACATAAAACACCTCAACTAAAACATACTTATGTTTATATAATGTACTTAACAAGACAAAATCAAATAGAAACTCTCTTATCTGTATCTCCAAAAATACACTAAAATCTGTTATAAAATTGCTATGTACAACAGCTATACTTAAGAATTTTAGCTATTAGGAAAGGTAAAACAGTTTCAACATTATCTTAATCTTATGTTTTGATTAATCTTCTTAATTCTTAAAGAACATCGGCATTACTCTTAAAGAATGAATGAAATGAAAATAAACTTATATCATCGACTAACCCCCTATTTTGTGCATCTTGCAAAAGTTGTTTTAAAAACTCATCAAAATTAGTAGTTATGTAATCATGTAATTCGCCAACTTTACATCCCATATCGACAAGCATTTCATTGATTGCTTTTTTTATCTCATAAGAACTTGATATTTCTTCAGGAGATAAACATATTGTTCTCGGTGTAATACTGTAATCTGTAAACATCTTTCCTGTTCCATTTGGTCTCAGAAAAAATGTACTAATTTTTGAACTAGAATAAGTTAACAATATTTGAAAAAAATAATTATTATGTTTAGTCATCAATACAAAACTGTAACTTTGATCAGAATCATCATAATCAGTATTAAAGTTGTAAACAATTTCTGACTGATTTAATTCAACACGCATATAATCCTCCATGCCTTAACAAAAAAACGTGAAATTCTATACAGGTAAACATATGTTGTTATCGCTATTGAAGAAGATAATGGAACTAAAATATAGAATAACCTAAAACAGACTCAACCAACTTTTGCTTCGAAAGAATTACACGTTATAAAAAAGTAAACTCATGATACATACTTGTTAAGATAACCATTCTTCATTCCATACCTAATAAATTTCTTGACGATCTTTATTCTATGAAAACAAGTAATTACCCTATTTGCCTCTCCATAGATAGAGTTCACTGCTGATGTCAGAACCTGTTGTGGACCTCCAGCTCGGTCAATCGAACTTGCTGAACTTAGAGCCCCCTTGTAGTATCGAGCATCTATACCACATTCATTTACAAAATCAATCGCAATACCTTCACCTAGAGATGCTGCATCTAATTCTTCAAATACAAAACGTACAAATTCATCTTCATTACGAATTAGAGATAAAACCAATTTGAATATATTATCGTCAGTATCTTCATCTGTACGTCCAACAAAATTTCTATACACTGAAATTTCTGCTTGTTCTCTTATTTTTTTTGTAGCAACAACTGCAATAGTTCATGTTCGTACGCTTGAGCTTTACTGTAATTTCCTAATGATTTATTAACTTCAATTAAAAAATGCAATGACTGTATTTTAGATAGTTCATCATACTGATCAGTCATGTTTAACCTCTCGATTTGTTTAATAACTACTTATTAGTCTTACAATCTGTTCTTTTATATACTCTACGTTTATTTCAAAAAATCTAATCAAAATTATTTACCAAAAACATATATGATTCCAATAATAATTATAAAAATGATCCACCCTAAACACCCCGTGCCTTCTGAAGTTTTTGTTTCATTTATATCTAAAAATTCTTCGAAAATTTCTTTAGCTTCTTTTTTATCAACAACGGGCAAGTCTAATTCATTATTCAAATATGAAAAGAAATCAGACTCTTCGTGTGTAACAATTCCATCAGCATTAATAATACTAACTATGAATGCATAAAAAAATTTTTTTTGTTTCTTTGACATTGGACGAAGAACTTCAATCGCCTCTTTCTCAGAGAGTTTACTGCTCTCCTTCATCAATTTTGGGATTTTATCTTTAGCTTGATTCAGATTATATTTAGCAGCTTTAATTAACAAACCAAAACCGTAATTTTTCATAACTTCGAATTCACTTTTATCTGCATAACCATCACAGTACACTGCAGACATCGCTAGTCTTATCATCGCCGCAATCTGTTTTTCTGTAAAATCCATTTACATCCCCCTTAATTCATAGTTCTTAAAAACAAAAATATCTAAACTTCTTCTTATTACATATATTTTTAGTGGTATTACTAATACTAAAAGTTAAAAATACAAAACTTCAATATCCATTCTCAACAACAATAAAATTTAAGCAAAATGACTTACTGATATTGTAATTAACATAACTAAAATAATAAGAACATCAATAAAAAGACTGTATTGATATTTGTATAAAAAAATAAAAGTTAATCCAACCCCATATTGTTACGGAAGATATTTATTGCATCTTCTATTGTCATAATAGGTAAATCTGCGGCATAGGATAATTCACTCCAAAATTCCAATTCACTGTTTGTTATATTTCCATCTGCCCCAATCACTGCACCTATGAATGCACATAAATGCCTTTTTTGTTTCATAGACATTTCTCGTGCAACATCAATTGCTTCTGCATAGGAGATAGTACGAGCCACGTCAATCAGTGCCATTGTTTTTATATCATCTTGTACATATAATCTAATATGAGCAGTTATAAGCGCGATTTCACGTGCTTCAAATTCACCATCACTACCAGATGCATATAATGCTAATTTTGTCATAGCTGATAACTGACGTCCTGTAAAAAGTAAATTCATAAATAAATATCCTCTAGTCTAAATGTGTACGACTTAAAAACAAAGACATAAAACGTTTAATACACCCATTTACACAAATAATTACTATACCTAATTTTACCCCCCCGTGAGTTTTCAAGCTTCAAATTTTATTACAATAACCTTGTCACAAATATTTTTTATTTACATTAAAAAACGAGATACTTTTCACTATTTTAACTATGATTTAAAGTTACAAACCATCAATTATCATAAACAACGAACACAACTTATAATTCATACAAGTGTATTGTTTAGAAAAAAGAATTCAATTTGATATAATAGTAAAAATATCTTGTATAATACAGCCAAGTACAAAAACCATTACTTCTTCACAAACAACTTAGACTTTCAGAAGATGCAAAAATACAAAATAACTTCATCAACATATTTATTACGAACAAACGAAGATATAGCCATTTTATGTGATGATGTATTAAATCAACTAAAAGCTATCACTTTGAATGAAAATGATGAACATTTATTAAAAGTATCTAAATTACAAGTATTTTTAAATATATTGATATCTCTATACCATTATGATGTAAAAAGCATAAAGATGAGCTCTCAATATATTAATTTTGTTCAAAACGAGTTATATAAATTTATGCATCTTGACGCCAAATACCAAACATCTTTTGTTTCTTGTTTTAAGTTACATGACAAGGATGGAGATTATGATTTAATAGAAATTGCCAAAGATATTTCTACTCATCTTTATTCATTTATTGATTTTGATTGCACGTTTGTAAATGACTATTATGCTCCAAACATATTAGAGAAGTATAACAAAGAGTTATTTGACTTATTATTAAATGGTGACAACGATTAAGATATAGGCTATTGTCTCTGATTTTTAGACCTTTAATATATCAACAGAAATTATGCATTTTGAAATGCTCTTTTTTGATATTTTTATTATGACATTTACAAAAATTAATAAAAGCTAGTATTAGTACTAGCTTTTAAACTTAATGCACAATTGTATAAATATTTTTAGGTCATCAAAATATTAGATTATTATTCCTTTCCTTTTAACATATCTGCAGCTTTACATGATGCAGCATTATCAAGCTTGCAGCCTAAATTAAAGTATTTTTGAGCTTCGTGGTAATTATTTTCAACATCTTTATTCTTGTAATATAAACCAGCTAATTCATAACAGCCGTTATCATTGTTTAAGTCACAAGATAACTTAAATAATTCCTTAGCCTTTTCAAGATCAACATCTACCTTACGTCCATTCTTGTAAAGCTCAGCTATGCGATAGCAACCATTACCACTCTTTAAATCACATGCTTTCTTAAAAAATAAAAACTCATTAATATCTTCATTGTCTTGTTCCATTACACCAACGTTGTAACAAGAGTTACCGTCATTTAAGTCACATGCTTTTAAGAAATATTCTAAAGATTTCTTAAAATCAGCTTTAACACCTTGACCATTTTTATATATATAACCAAGACTATTACAACCTAGTCTATCTCCAAGATCACATCCTTTTTTAAAAGCAGGAATTGCATTCCCAAAATCTTGATTTTGAGAATAAATTAGACCTTTAATAATACATTCATTACTTGAATCACATGTTACCGCTAATGCTTGATTGTTTACCATTACTAAAGCTGTTAAACCTAATGCTGCTAAAGCTAATTTTTTCATTTACTTATCCTCTGTTATATAGGATAAACATTAACTAATGTCAGTTATATGTATTCACTAGCTATTGTTTATTCTACATATTTTTATCTATTTACTTAATTTGCTAGTTTGATATGTATATAAACATCAAAAAACAGTTAGAATTCACTGATAGGGTGCATATTGTTTTATCTTCTTAGCCCTATAGTTTTTCTAACTGTTTTTTAGACAATACAACTAGATTAAAAGTTCAAAAAAATTTAACAGAGATCACGTTTATTTTGATTTCTTATCTATAGTATCAACTTTTATAGACTCCCTTATTTCTTTTGAATCCATGGATTTTACAAGAATTTCTTGATCATTCTTAGTGTTCTTAATGTAAACATCCAATTGGTTAAATGCGATTTCAATACCATTTTCTTCAAAGACTCTATAGATCTCAGTATTAATACTATCTTTTGCAGGATTACGATCCTTTGTTTTTGCAATATATACACGAATTTCAAAATTAAGTGTACTTGCACCAAATTCGGTAAAATATACTTGAGGACTAGGATCTTCAAGTACATAAGGATTATCCTTACAGATCTTATAAAGAATTTCTTTAACCTTTTCTATTTTTGTTCCATAAGCAACGCTTGCAATTATTGTCAATCTAGTAATTTGATCATTTAAAGACCAGTTTACTAAAGGAGAGGTAATAATAGACTTGTTTGGAACAACATACTCTTTCTTTTCAAAATCTGTAATAGTAGTAGACCTGATGCGTATTCTAGAAACAACACCGCTATGACCATTTAAGGTAATGATATCCCCTATTCTTATTGGTCTTTCAAATAAAACAATAATACCTGATATAAAATTACCAAAGATTTCTTGCAAACCAAAACCTAAACCAACAGACAATGCGGCTACTAACCATTGTAACTGTTCCCACTCAAGTCCTAATCTTGAACAAGTAAATAAAATACATAATGAAACAATTACATATGTAATAATAGTAACAATAGAATAACTATACTGCTTAAGTTTGGTTACCGTATTAAATAAACAAACTTCTAGCACACCTGGGAAGTTTTTGCAAACTATCACAGATAGAACTATAGCATAAACAATTACGATTAAATCCATTAATGATACATGTTTTAATGTACCATCTGTACTAGTTGTTGTATACAAGGTTACATATTGGAAGAAACTTGCAAACTCAAAAATTTCACTCCAAATGCTATATAAGACAACAGCATAAATGATTAAGAATAAATGCTTAACCACATTAGTTGTTTGATCATTGATATCTTCTATAGACATCGGTTCGTCTAAAGACTCAATAAACTCTTCTGTAGCATCCTTTACTTCTTCTTGTCCGCCATTTTCTAACTGTTCCTTTAAAGCTTGTTGCTTTTGTTTATATTGAGCAATTCTGCGCTTAAAGTTGATTCTATTTGCTGCGATTGATAAAAATCTATATAAAACATTTTGTAAGAAATAAATAACCATCACAGCGTAGTAAGAGATGATTAACGTGCTAATCAATCTTATTGCACTATAGAAGTACCCTGTTGCAATTAAAACGATTTGAGCTAATACAAAAAGTAAATATAGTAATGAAATTGATTTAAAGTAGAATGAAGCTTCATTTTTAATTTGTCTCTTTAAAACAAGAAGCTGTTCTACTAACAACCATAAACATAACGAAATTGTTATAATCTGCCCTATTACATCAACTGCAAAACTCTCTAGAGCTTCTAGTTTTAAAGTAATAATAGCAATTAAAAATCCATAACACCAAAATATTCTTCTTAAATATTTAACTTGCTTTTCATTATACGGTAATCTAAAGTGTATTTCTCCTACACTACCTTTGCGAACAATACGTAAGATTAAACTTGATAAAAATGTCAGTAATGTAACATCCATTAGCATGCTCATTAAAACATTCTTAGTTCTTTCTTCAATTACATGATCACTTGGATAAGATACTGTAGAAATTGCAATCACTCCAATTAAAAATACTAATATTGAGAAATATGAACTCTTAACAGCTAACAATAATAAAGCTAATGGTGTATTCCAATATCTATCCTTAGAAATCCTCTTAACATCAGCATGAATCTGAGACAGCTTTTTATTTATTGCTTTATTAATCTTTACAATAATAAAAAGCCCAAACATCATTAAAAAAATCTTACATAAGAAAGATAATGAATAACTATAATTTAATGAGAACTTACTTAAGTCCTGTTTTATGTTATTAATTTGATGAACTACATTATCATACAAACTTGCAAACCATTTTAAATTAATTGCATTGTTCGATGGACTCCAGAACATTTGATTATAGATAACAGAACTAATACTATCTCTAATAATCATATATCTAGAATAATTAGATTGTAAGGTAATTATTTGATTTAACTCTAAACTCAATTCATTATATA
>JAXJQF010000009.1:0-5838 GCA_036311285.1 Ruminobacter sp.
CAAGTTTTGTGCGACAAGCGATTAAGCGTTCAAGAAAAAATAATTAATTTTTTTTTAAAAGCTAAAAAATATTACCACTTTAAAAACGTTAAAACCCTTGTACTACAAGGGTTTTTGTTTCAAAAGTGTAAAACTTGAGATGTAATATCAATAATTGATATACATTATACTCCTATTTAAAAAAAATACAAATATTTTTTATACACATAATACAAAATCTTTATTATAATCTTTATTATAATCTTAATAACTCATTAACATAACATTAAATATGAGTTACCTATGTTTCTTACGAGTATTACTTATTGTTTGAGCGATTTTCTCTTGTTTGTGTTATATCAATTGTTAGAATAACTCCTTAACTAGATTAACCAGTTAGAGAAGTATACTAAAAAATAACATTTTCAAATTGGCGAAAACAGACATACTTATATTGGCGTTTACACTCATCCTCAAAACGCATAAGTAACCGATAATACGTCCATTTCAATTGCTAACGCAGTGCGTTCATATTTAGAATACACGACGTAAAACTTCATTATTAGTTACTTACAATATGACGCTCAAGAGATTATGATATTGCTGTTGAATAAAAGCGAATTTGTCATTTAAAGAATACTATATCTATATTTATCTTTTGTTTTTATAAAACATCAAACTAAATATTATTGATTAGAAGTAGCATCATTATATGAATCTGTTACTCGTCGTTCTTCTACACGAGAGTCACTTCTTCTACGAGAGTGATTCTTGTCACTATAAAACGCTCTCTTGTATTCATATAATTTATTATCAGCATCGATAAAGATTTGATTTATAGATCTTTCACTGCAATGACTTGTTTCAGCAAACCCATAAGAGAATAGTACATCAAATTTACGATTATTAAACTCGTATTTCTCTGACATAGCCTTTTGGAAATTCTCTTGTAAAGTTAAAACTATATTGTCTTGATAATCTATCAATACAATTACAAACTCGTCACCACCAATTCTATAGATTCTGGCTTCTGGGAAATCTGCAATACACTCTTCTAAAACTTTAGAACATGTACTAATCAAGAAATCCCCCGTTTGATGACCATAAGTATCGTTAGCAACCTTAAGACCATTTAAGTCTATTGCAAACACCCCAACTCTTTGATCAAATGGATTTAGCGACGCTGCTGTGATCATCTCCGCTTTATCAAATTCAAAGCAATTTCTATTTCTAAGCCCTGTTAACTCGTCATACATAGCCATCGTTTCAACCTTCTTACGTAAGATTGTATTATCAATATGGCTCGCAATCACCTTAGTTACAAAGGTTATTTCGTTGATCAATAAACTTGATAGTTCCTGGTCGATATTCAATTCAAAGAAAATGGCATTACAAACACCAGTATTTGAATGCAATGGGAATACAACTATACGGCATTGCTTGTCAGGATAGTTTAAATAATAGTATTTTCTATTATAATCTACATTATCTCTTGATAAATTAAAATCACATCTTAAGTTGTTTGAATAGAACTCATAACTATCTTCATCACTTAATGAAATTCTAAAACCATATACAGGCACAAAATCAAAGTTAGTTAATACACCGTCTATTAACATTGATGAAATTTGCTCAGCGTTTCTTTGTTGCTTATCCATATAATCAGATAAATTAATAATAGACTTATAGATAGTTAAAGTAGATTCTTGTTCTCTAACAATCTCTTCTAACTCAGCAGTCTTATCAGCAACTTTCTTTTCTAATTCAACATTATCGTTTAGTAATTGTTGCTTCAACTCTAAAAGACTGTGACCTTGTTTTAACAAGATCTCATTCTTATTATCTAACTGTTCTATCATCCCCCTGTTTTGTTCCCAAATGCTATATAAAAGCTTATCAGCTGAATGAATATCAGCTAAGATTGTTGGGGTGAATTTATAAGATTTGTTACTAATATTAAGATTTGAGATGATTGTATAAATCTTTCTGATTGTACTTATAGATAAGTTCATACCAAATACGTATACCACAATACTTGCTAAACAGAACGCAAGTGCCCCCATTACAATTTGAGCTAGGAATGATTTTAATACAAAATCATCGAAATATCCCATAGCTATACTAATAGGTACAGTATTACTAAAATTTCTATTATTAAATTCAATTGTTTCTGAGTTAATGTAAAGATATTTATTCTTATCATTCTTTACTAAATCATTAACCTTTAACACATATTGAGTCTTTAATTCTCCAATACTTGAATTTACAGCATCAAATCTAACAGCTAGAGGTAATGTTTCATAAGGAACAATACCAACTATATAACCTCTAATAAACTTCTTAGGTTTATTTGTAATAATTTCTTCTGTTTTTTGAGTTTGTTGTTCTGAACGTTTAGTTTTGTTTTCTACCTTTTCTTCACCTAAAATTGGATAAACCAAAACAATAGCATTGTCATTTTCTAAAGGAAGAATTCTAGCATCAGATATTACAAACAAACGCCCTTTAATATTATCTAAATCATCGGACTCTAAGTAACTTTGAAGAACGATACGCAACTCTTCATTTTCGGTAAAAGCTTTGATTTGTTTCTTAAGAGATGCTCCTACTACTCTAGTAACTTTTTGTTTACTATCTAGAATATAAATAGAAGAAAGAATATTGTTTTGGCTGAACAAATATTCAATTTCATCTAGACCATCAATATCTTCAATTTTAGGATTTGATTTTTCGATTGCAGATAAAGGACTAAAAGCCTTTTCTTTTAAATTCTTTTTAAACTCAACACTGCCTTTATAAGTTTTAGCTGTAGCAACCATTGAATTAGCTAAGCCGTTTAGACTGAATTTTAAGGCATTTATTACATACCTACTTTCTGAGACATATCTTTGCTCACTGATGTACTCTTGGTACTTTAAAAAAGACGATAAGATGTACAAAGATCCACTTATTAAAAGCGAAATCATTATCAGCGTAAATAAACGAAAGAAACTAGCAACAGCTATTTTTTCTTTCCTAAAAAAATCAAATATTCTCAAAATAAGGCTCTGTCGTGTAATTATTCTTGTTTGTTAGTTATTTAAAAACTATTTATAATTTTTTATTATTTTATAAAAAAAGTTGTTACACTATATAATTGTACAATATTTATCTAAAATACAATTCAAAATCACTAAAATAACAAGTTCTATCACTCTATTTTATCACTTTGTCAAAAATGATAGAAATTATTATTACCTAAATTGAGATACAACCTTATGTTTATAGAAATTTTTGTGTTTTTATTGAAATATGCGACATAGATTCACATATACAATGAAAAGTTACTTACTATATTCTTTTTTAATTTTAGATACAGCTTTCTCAAATGAAATCTTATCTTTTAGACAAGATTCTATCAAACTTAAATCTTTGTTCTCTAACTCAATACCTTCCATAGATAAATTAGCTTTAACATTTAGTAAGATATCTAATACCTCTGCATCATTAGACGTATCAATTTGATATTTTTCGACTTTAAACATTAAGCTTTTATCCCTAGACATTCAAGTTCTCCCAAACGTGTTTATAATAACATATTTTGATAGAATTTTCATTAAAAAAATCCCTTTATTAGCTTAAGAGTTTAAATAAGTTCGATATTTTAATTTTTTCCAACTTCTCAAAAAAAATAGATAAAAATCATTTATCTTACCTTTGATGTTTGGTTTTTAAAATTTGATTATGTATCATATATACAGACAAAGAATTAACACTAATAAGACTTACAACTACAAAACTTGCAAGCAATTTAAGTAAAACCTTATAAACAAAACACCTATAAACTGAAATGAGCAATAATTATCAAAACAACAACCAATCTAATTTCATTTTTGACGATAAAAATCTTCAATTTCTTGGAGTTATTAATAACAATGAGATTGAAAACAAAGAAGATAATAATAAAATAGTTGATGAAAAAAATATTAGAAATTTAGAAGAAGACAACAACGACACTTCAAAAGATGTTGTTAATACCGATACCTCTCTTTCAGCTACTACTGAAGTTACTCAACAAGAAGAAATTGAAAATAATAATGTAATAGACAACTCACCTAACGATCCATTACTTTCTATTTTACCTAAGAACTGTATAACTATTAACACGTTATGCCAAACTATTACAGATAACCTAAGCCGACTCTATGACATTACACTAATTGGCGAAGTTGTAAACTTTGACCAAAGAAGAAACAACAACTTCTTAGGCTTCTCTTTAAAACATTACGACAAAGAGCAATTATTAGCAACAAACACAAATCAAACAATTATTGATAAACAAAACTTCAACAAGATTGATGTTTGGTGCCTACGTCATACATTAAACAACGTTACTGATTTTAATAATGGCAAGGTAATGATAATTCATGGCAAAGTTACATTTAATGGAAAGCTTGGTAAATTATCATTCTTTGCTGATTCAATTAAAAATATAGACAAATCAGGATTAACTAAATTATTATTCGAACAAACTAAAAAACGAATAATAGAAGAAGGATTGGATACTAAAAATAAACTTCCCCTTCCTTCAACAATTAAGCACATTCATATTATCACTGCAAAAGATTCTCAAGCTGAAAAAG
This sequence comes from Ruminobacter sp., assembly GCA_036311285.1. Lineage (GTDB taxonomy): Bacteria > Pseudomonadota > Gammaproteobacteria > Enterobacterales > Succinivibrionaceae > JAXJQF01. Next base: position 4,602 of record JAXJQF010000009.1, read on the forward strand.
ATCTTACTAGAACTATAAAAGAACGTAATCCTTACGTTCAACTACACTTCCATTATGCAATTGTTCAAGGGGATAAAGCTGTAGAATCAGTTGTACAGAGATTTAGAGAGTTATATTTATATTACAAAAGCCAAAATATCACACCTCATTCAGATACCAACGATGTAATCATCCTTGCTCGAGGTGGTGGATCAGAAGAAGAATTATCTGTATTTAACGAATACCAAATATGTAAAGCTATTGCTCATATGCAAGTTAGAGTTATTACAGGTATTGGACATGAAGGTAACTTCTCTTTATCTGATATGGTTGCTTCTGTTAGAGCAAACACTCCAACAGGTGCTGGTATAATTGCAACAAAAGACATTAACGCTTTAGTTACAAAACTAAATGACTTAGAAAAACTTCTAAAAAATTATACTCACAATAAATTAAGTACTTTATCGCAAAGACTACAACTAATTTCAACAAAATTAGAAAAGCATAATCCAACAAACGTTTTAGAGGATAATTCAAACAAACTCAATACTTTAAATAAAAGGCTAAACTTAGCTTATTTATCATTTTGTAAAAACTATGTTGCATCCGTATCTCAAAAGTTGGAACATACAACCCAAAACAAACTACAGCTAGAATCAATGCAATTAGAAAAGAAGCAGGCCCTACTATCTAGTCTATCTCCTTTACCTAAGATTGAACTATTTATAAATAAACTTCAATCTGTAGAAAACAACCTCGCTACAGCTATTAACAAATGCCTAGACAATAAAAGCAATGATTTTGTAAATATATTACAAAGATTTGAACCAAATAACCCTATTTCAAAGCTAAAACAAGGTTTTACATATACATTAAACCAAAACAACCAAAAGATAGATAATACACTTAAAGTTAATGACCAAATAACAACTATAACCAAAGATCTAGAAATAACTTCTGTAGTTACAGAAATTAAAAACAGTAGTTTTATTGACAAACAAACAAGTATTTTTCTCAAAGATTGATTACACAATACTTAAATGAGAATAATTTTATAAAATAATATTAAAAATTATTGCAATTTTAAAATTTTATCTTATAATTAATAGTAACAATATCTCGAGTTTAACAGTTTCTCTTCGAAGCATTGAGCCACAATGGATTGAGGTTAATCAATTGTGGCAATGTTTAATATAGAAAAAATTTTTTAAATTTTTTTTGACTTCTTTACATAATCGATAACAGTTTTAGGCAATAA
>JAXJQF010000010.1:0-27512 GCA_036311285.1 Ruminobacter sp.
GCCGCCAGTTAAAATAACTGCGTACATCTCTATCTCCTAGCTTTCTCAAACCATACGTTTGGAAAGTCTATAAAAAAACTTAACAATATAGCCGCGTATTATATATATGAAACACATTTTATGCAAGAAAAAATTATTATTTCTTGCATTATTTATAAAATTGTAGTTAATGACTTACACCGTCTCTTGTTTGAATTTTAAGCAATATCCACAAATGTATTTATAATATTTTATATTCTTTTACTTATTTATGTTAAAATACAAAAAACATAGATTAAGAAACTGAGTTTCTATAGCTATCTATAATATTAAACGGCACAAGTAATATCAGTATATAGTATTAACATGACTAATAATTTATTTAACAAGTTATCAGATAATCAAATATCAAATATCAATAAAATCATATTAGATCAAATCAACACTCCTGTTGAAATGTTAAATAATGCATGTGCCCACCTAATCACAAGTGGCGGTAAACGTATTAGACCTCGTTTTGCAATCATCATGGCTGGTTTACTTGATAAAACTCTAGTGAATGACGAAGCTTTTGCAAGAACAGCAGCTGCAATTGAATTATTACATACTGCAACATTATTACACGATGATGTAATCGACGAAAGTCAATTACGCAGAGGCAAACCTAGTACTAACAACCTGTTTGGCAATTATGTTGCAGTATTAGGCGGAGATTATTTATTCGCCAAAGTCTACACCTTAGCTTTATACAACAACAAAAACATTTTGCTTAACGAATTCTCAAGAGCTGTAACAACTCTAGTTGAAGGCGAAATTTCTCAAATGGATAATATTGCAGATATTAACCTTTCAGAAAAAGAATACTTTAAAGTTATATATGCAAAAACATCCATACTATTTGAAGTAGCCGCAAAATTACCTGGATACATTCTTGATATAGATGATGATAAAATTAATTTGTTGGCTGAGTATGGTATAGCCATCGGTAACGCTTTTCAAATCGTTGACGATGTTCTTGACTACACTGCGACTGAACAAACTCTTGGCAAAGACATTGGCAATGATCTAGAAGAAAACAAAATAACTCTTCCTCTAATTTATTGCTTACAATCTTTAGATAACGAAAAAGATATTACTGAATTTAAACAAGCTATAAAAGATAAGAACATTAAACTTATTAATGATTTTATTAAAAAAACAAATTCAATTGAAAAATGCTTAACTAAAGCAAAGTCAATGATTGGCGAAGCATTTCAAAAACTTAATATATTCAATGATAACGAATACAAAGACGCTTTATTAGAATTAAACAATCTAATAATCAACAGAGATTACTAACAGCGATTTGAATTAATTTAAAATAAGATATTAAATTACGAAGCTAATTGAAGTTCGTCATCATCTAATGCCCAACTTTGAGCATATATAGTTATTTCATCTCTCATTTCTAAGAACACTTCTGCTATATAAGGGTCAAAATGACTCCCTTTTTCTTTTTCAATAATTGAAAAAGCTTCATCAAGCGAAAACTGATCCTTATAACATCTCTTTGAAATTAGAGCATCAAAAACATCTGCTACAGCCATTATTCTTGCTGCAATAGGAATATCGTCATGTTTTTTACCAAATGGATAGCCTTTCCCATTCCACTTTTCATGATGATACAAAGCCATTTCAACGGCAGTATTAAATACTAAACTATTTTCAAAAGCAATTGATTCTAATGAATTTTTTATCAACTCGCTACCAACAAAGGCATGAGTTTTCATAATTTCAAATTCTTCAGTAGTTAATCGACCTGGTTTACATAAAATATTATCAGAGATATTTATCTTTCCTAAATCATGAAGAGGTGCAGCACTTACAATAGCATTTCTAAATTCTTCACTTCTTAATTCTTCTGCATAAACACCACGTTTCATTAAACCTTTAATAATCAAACGAACCAATGAAGCAGTTGTTTTTATGTGCTTACCTGTAGAAAGATCTCTCCCTTCTATTATTGTTGAAAAAGCTTCTACAATATGTCTTTGGATCGATTCTAATCTTCTTTTATAATCATTTTCTAACTCTGCATTATCTCGTACGTAACTATCATAGCTTAACACTCTACTAAACTTATGTTCTAAGCTAGACAGCATTGCATCTTGATATACATAATCGCTAACACCCAGAGAAAACAAAGACGATTCCTCTAAAGCACTATAATTTTTATAAAGTTTAATAATAGAAACGTTCTTATTACAAGAACTTTGTTTGATATAACATATAAAATCATCAAACCTTAGGTTGTTCGAACAAGCGCCAATAACTATAAGGTCACAATAAGTACTTGCGACAAAACGCATGCATTTAGCCAAACTATCTACTTGGTGTATGCGACAATCTAACTTTGAAAATATCTGATACAAAGAAACGCTATAACGCTCTTCAACGTCAACTAATAATATTTTTTTCATCACGAATCGTATCTAACTTTTGTTTTATGTTTATTTCTTTTGTGTACAAATTTATTAATTCATATTCTTTGTAGCATTTCGTTATATATTTTTATCTTTTATATATTTTTATATGTATTCGGATATTCTAACCTATATAACTATGTCAATTTGTACTTTTTATTAAAAACGTGACGACATTACTAAAAATTTAAAGCCAAATAACAAAATCAAAACATTTTTTTAACAAACAAAAAACCTACCAGTTTTTTGGTAGGTTTTCTATTTTACGCCATATTACTTTTTAATTAGTCTGCAAAAGGATGACGTAACACAATTGTTTCTTCTCTATCTGGACCTGTTGAAATTACATCTACAGGAACTCCTGCAACTTCTTCTAGTTTCTTAATATACTTCTTAGCGTTTTCAGGTAATGCATCATAACTCTTAACACCAAAAGTAGATTCCTTCCAGCCTGGAACAGTTTCATATACTGGTTCTAAACCAATATAATCATCAGCCGCTAATGGAGAGTAATCAATAATTGTACCATCAGCCTTCTTATAACCTACACATAACTTAACTTCATCTAAGCCATCTAATACGTCTAACTTAGTTAAACATAAACCTGTTAATGAGTTAATTTGATTTGAACGGCGCATTGCAACACCATCGAACCAACCACATCTTCTCTTTCTTCCAGTTACAGAACCAAATTCTGCACCCTTTTCACATAAATAATCACCAACTTTATCAAATAACTCAGTTGGGAATGGACCGCCACCTACACGAGTTGTGTAAGCCTTAACGATACCAATTACACAATCAATGTTTCTTGGACCAAAACCTGCACCTGTACATACACCACCTGCTACTGTATTAGAAGATGTAACATATGGATAAGTACCTTGGTCGATATCTAAGAATGTACCTTGAGCTCCTTCAAACATAATTTTTTTACCTTCTTCACGAGCTTTAGCTAATAAAGAGGTAACGTCTTGAACCATTGGTAAAATTTCTTTTGCATAACGCTTGCATGATTCTAAAACTTCATCGTATGAAATTTCATCTGTCCCAAAGAAATTCTTTAAGCAGAAATTATGATATTCCATTACTGTCTTTAACTTTTCAGCAAATTCATCCATGTTGAACAAATCACCAACACGTAAACCACGACGAGCTGCTTTGTCTTCATATGTAGGACCAATACCACGACCAGTGGTACCGATAGCCTTCTTACCTAATCTTTCTTCTCTAGATTTATCAATAGCAACATGATAAGGTAAAATTAAAGGACATGCAGGACTGATAATCATTCTGCTACGTACGTTTACACCTTTAGTTTCTAATTCAGTAATTTCACCTAATAAAGCTTCCGGTGACACAACAACACCGTTACCGATAACACAAGTACAATTTTCACGTAAAATACCTGACGGAATTAAACGTAATACTTGCTTCTTACCGTTAACAACTAAGGTGTGACCTGCATTATGACCACCTTGATAACGAACCACATAACTTGCTTCATCTGTAAGTAAGTCAACGATCTTACCCTTTCCTTCGTCACCCCATTGGGTACCTAATACAACTACATTCTGTGCCATAAATAATTCACTTTACCAATTTATTATTTAAAAATTACGCCTAAAGGCAAACATATATAATTCTTATTGTTAACTCTTTTTCGAGCAAACAAAAAGATTATATCACGAATAAAATAAAATTGGATATTTGGTTGATACTTTTATCCAAATATCCAATTATCAATATTTTATATTCAAACTACTTTAAACAAATTATTAGATAACTTGTATGTAGTTGTTTATCTTAATCAAAATGCTTTAAGAATGTATTGTTTTGATCTGTAACAATAACATTATCACCCTTAGTCATACTGTTTCTATATGCATCCATACTTCTTAAGAAATCGAACAATGCTGCATTCTTAGAATATGATTCTGCGTAAATTTGAGTAGCTTTTGCATCACCATCACCGCGTATAATCTTTGAGTTTCTATCAGCTTCCGCAATCTTAATTTTTGCTAATCTATCAGCATTAGCTCTGATTGCTTCAGCTTCTTGCTTACCCTCAGAACGATGTAATCTTGCTACAGCTTCACGTTCAGCTCTCATTCTTTGGTAAATAGAAGAAGAAACTTCTGGCGGTAAATTGATTTGCATGATACGAACGTCAATAATTTCAATACCTAAGTCGTTATCAGCTGAACCAGAACTTGCCGCTAAAGCATTTTGCATTACTAAGTCTCTCTTAGAACTTGCTGATTTATCTGATTCCTTTTCATCCCCACCTGAAACGATTTCCTTAATAGTTAATAGACCAATCTGACTTCTTAAACTATTAGTAATCTTGTTTCTTAACAGTTCTTCTGCCACATATTGATCACCCTTTGTAGATGTATAATATTTAGCAAAATCCTTAATTCTCCACTTTACATATGAATCAATAATTAAGTCTTTTTTCTCAGATGTCACAAATCTATCTGCTGTTGAATTTAAGGTAATGATTCTTGCCTTTAGCGTTTTAATCTTATCGACAAATGGAATCTTCACATGAATACCAGGCTCAAAAATTATAATTTCTTGATTACTATTTCTATAAACCTTCGCAAATCTTGTAACTAAAGCTCTTTCTCCTTCTTTAACAACAAACAAAGATTGAGAAGCAACGAAAAATAAAACAGCTAAACCGATTAATATATTACTTAATTTCATTTCTCCACTCCTACTCTTACTTTGCATTCTTATTAGCTAACTTATCAAGTGGAAGATATAGCAATGGACTCTTATCTCCTTCCATATTTACAATAACCTTGCCGCTATTACTATAAACAGCCTCCATAGTTTCAAGGTAAATTCTGCGCTTAGTAATTTCTGGAGCCGCTAAATATTCAGGTAAAATCTTTTCAAAACGAGCGATATCACCTTCTGCCTTTGCAATAGTCGCACTTTTATAAGCTTCTGCTTCTTCTAAAAGTCGTTTTGCTTGACCTTCCGCTTTAGGCAGAACTTCGTTCTTATATGCTTCTGCTTCTCTCTTAAATCTCTGTTCATCTTCTTGAGCAGCAATAGCATCATCAAATGCTGCCTTAACTTCATCCGGAGCTCTAGCTGGTAAGAAGTTTACGTCAACAATACTTATCCCCATATTGTATGGTTCAATTATTGAAATCAATAATTCTCTTGTATCTTGTCTAACTCTTTCTCTACCATTTGTTAAAACGTCATCCATTAAAGTATGACCTATTACATAACGTAAAGCACTATCTGTTGCTTGTGATAAAGATACGTCAGGAGTTTCAACGTTATATAAATAATTAGTTGGATTTGTAATCTTATATTGAACTTCCATTTCTACATTTACAACGTTTTCATCCTTTGTAAGCATAGAACCACTGGATTTTGTAGATAACACGATCTTTGTATCTACTTTTGTAACTTCATCAACACCGATTAAACGCCAATGAAGACCAGGTTCTTCAATACGATCAAACTTACCTAATCGTAGAACCACAGCTTGTTCAGCTTCTTTTACAGTGTAAAATCCCAATAATCCCACAAAACCAACGACAACCACAGCTATTAATAAAACGAACTTTTTACTAACTGGATCACCATCGTTTGAATTACCTCCACCTGACAACAACTTAAAAAACTCATCTAAAATACCTTTGCCTGAACCATTATTCGATGAGTTCTTATTTCTATTGCGTTGCCATGGATCTGAATTACGTTCGTTGTTATCATTCCAACCCATACCAATTCTCCATTTTATTTTATTAATAAATATTCACTTTAAAAGTAAACCCCTTAGGTTTTACAATCGACATCTCAAGCTCATTATTAAACATACTATTTATTTGAGCTAATGTTTTCTTCTTCTGACGCAATTTTAATACAATTTCACCATTTTGAGTGTATTCTTCTGAAATAACAGCTTTTGCATCATAAAGTTTATTTCTTAAAGAAGCCTTATCGTAACTTAGTATAGCCATTACTTCCACTAAATCATTCCCTAAGCATTCTGAAATAGCCTTAAACAGAAGATCTATCCCCAATCCACTCTTTGCACTAATTGATACAGAAACAGGATTTCCCTCATCATTGTATTCTATACAAGGAACCACTCCCTCTAACTTATCAATCTTATTATATACCTTTAACTGAGGAATATCGTCAGCTTCTATTTGTTGTAACACTTCTTCAACTGAAACAATGTTTTCTTGTAATCTTTCGTCACTTGAATCAATGACATGTAATTGTATAGTCGCTTCTCTTGTTTCCCTTAACGTAGCTTTAAACGCAGCTACTAAATCATGTGGTAAATGCCTAATAAAACCAACAGTATCTGCAAAAACCACATCACCGATATGGTCTAATTTTACTGTACGTAGTGTTGGATCAAGAGTCGCAAACAACTGATTCGCAGCATATACCTCAGATTTAGTGAGAATGTTAAATAAAGTTGATTTACCAGCGTTAGTGTATCCTACCAAAGAAACTACAGGAACCTCATTTCTTTTTCTTGCTCTACCACCTTGCTCTCTTTGCTTTTCAACTTCAGAAAGTTCAGAACGTAATGCTGCAATTCTTTCCTTTAGCATACGACGGTCTGATTCTAACTGTGTTTCCCCCGGACCACGCATACCTATACCGCCCTTTTGACGTTCTAAGTGTGTCCATCCTCTTACAAGACGAGTTTGTAAATACGCAAGCTGAGCTAATTCAACTTGTAATTTACCTTCTTTAGTTCGAGCACGTTGGGCAAATATATCAAGAATAAGAGTAGTTCTAGAGATAACCTTAGTACCTATTTCTTTTTCTAAATTTCTTTCTTGAGATGGAGACAAGTCATGATTAAAAATCACAATGTCAGACTCTACATCTGACATAAGTGCTTTTAATTCTTCAACTTTACCGGAACCAATAAAAAATTTTGTATCTGGAATTTTTCTATTGCAACAACAAACCCCCATTACCGACGCGCCCGCCGATAATACTAACATCTTTAGCTCTTCTAAATCTTCTGAGTCGTTGCTATTTGAAAAATCAACATGAACAAGAATGGCTTTTTCGCCACCCTTGTACCGTTCATCAATATCGAACAAATTACCTACCAAGCTTTTATTCTATATTTTAAATTAAGCTTCGTCTTGATTTACAATGAAATTAGCAATAGGTTTTACAGGAACTACTGTTGAAATAGCGTGCTTGTAAACCATTTGGCTGATGTTATTCTTTAATAGAATAACGAACTGGTCGAAAGACTCAACTTGGCCTTGTAATTTAATGCCATTTACTAAAAAGATTGAAACAGGAATACGTTCTTTTCTTAAAGCATTTAAAAACGGATCTTGTAAAGATTGTCCCTTAGACATATTATTTCCTTTCTAATTATAATTGTTAATTATTATTTTAATTTTTCATAGTATAACAAAAACAAAATAATCTTTTATTAATATTTTCGTGTTATAGAACACATTTTGATATTTTTCTTAACAAAGCACGTTTTTTTGATTATTTTGTATTAAAAACCTTTTAATTTCTACTGCTTAGCTTTTCAATAGCAATACTCAAATTAGCCTTATCACCGGGAACAAGATAATTAACATCACTTTTCCATCCTCTTAACCACGTCATTTGGCGTTTTGCAAGCTGACATGTCGCAATAATACCTAATTCCCTCATCTCATCAAAGCTAATTTCTCCATTTAAGTGCATCCACATTTGTTTGTAACCGACACTTCTTATAGAAGGCATTTGTAAATTTAAATCCCCACGTTCATATAAAACTTCAACTTCTTGCTTAAAACCAGAAGCAAGCATCTTATCAAATCGTTCTACAATTCTGAGCTTTAATTCACTACGATCTCTTTCAGGTAATAAAGCAAATTGCATTAAATCCAATTCAGTTTCATTCTTCTTAGAGTCCCTTATTATCTCAGTCATACTTTTACCAGTTAATAAGAACACCTCATATGCTCGACCTAATCGCTGCTTATCATTAGCACTTAATCTTTCATAGTTTTCTAGATCAACTTCCTTTACCTTTTCACGTAAACCAGCAACTCCATCCTTTTCTAATATTTGGTTTACGATATTCCTAACCTCTTCAGTTGAATCCGGCAATGGAGATAACCCATCAATAAGAGACTTATAGTAAAGCATAGTACCACCAACAAGAATAGGTACTTTACCTCTAACTGTTATTTCTGAAATAAGTTGAAGACTATCCTTTCTAAAACTCGCTACACTATAAGATTCACTAGGATCAATAATGCTTATTAAATGATGAGGAATACCTTGCATCTCCTCAACTGTTGGTTTTGCTGTACCTATATCCATCCCTTTGTAAATAAGAGCAGAATCAACACTTATTATCTCACCATTTATTTCCTTTGCGAGCTCAACGCCTAATGCTGTTTTTCCCGAAGCTGTAGGTCCCATTAAAAAGATAGCAAAATCCTTACTCAACTAAAAAGCCTCCTCTATAACTCGCTCTATATCTACATATTTTATAGCATTAGGTAACTTTTCTTCAAAAAAACTTGGATAATCAATTTTTGACAACAACCGATTAGCCATTTCATTACTAAAGCAAAGAGGACATACATCATCAAATAAGACACCCTCCAAAGCCATTACCATCCCTTTAACTCCATAGCTCTCAGAGATTTTAGATAAAATATTAGTTACAACTTTACTAATGTTTTTAGTTCTGATCACCTTAGGCACAGAGAATATCTCTAAAGTATCACCTGTTTTCTTACATACAAATCCAATATTCTCTAAACAATCTATCTTTTCTTTTTCACTTTCATTAAGTTTTATTTTAATAGAAGAATGAAGGTTTGATGGGCAAACTAACAAATCTAAACCAACACTATCAAATTCAATTTTATACAGATAACTTGCAAGCTTTCGTAGATCTATTACATAAGTTTTACTACCAAAGAATGCTAAAGAAAATCTCCCCTTGTACAATTGAGCGTGTTTATAAACCCCTTCGCCATCACTATCCTTTAACCAAGGCAACTCTATTTCAACTGTATCATTACTTTCTTTTTCACAAAAACTTGGTTGAACGGACATTAAAAAGTCTGTTTCAAAAATATCTTGCTCAAAATCAGTTGTTGCTCCTTTTTTCTCCGCAGTAATAGAATTTTTGGTATCTTCATTTAAAGTAGATGTCGAAGATGATATCATCGATGAAGAAAGAGATGGAGTACAATCTTTTTCCTTTGTTAAAGTATTTTCTTTTAATTCTTCACTCTTGCTAAAATCCTTTTCTAAATCAACTCCTAAGAAATCCAATTGAGCTTTAATTGTACTTACACTAGGTCTAGTTGGAAACATTTTTGAATATAATGAATGGTTATTTGTGTTTGAGCTAATTTTTGAAGAAGACTCAACATCAGAAGTCCCCCCTAAATCATCTAAATTCCTATATGAATAATTGTTATTATCTTCTTTATTAAAAACCTTTTGATTCGCATCCACATTACTAGTATTAGAATCATTAAAATCCTTAGAAGACTCCTCTTGATTTACTAATGATTCAAATATCGTTTCTTGGGGGGAAGTAGATATAACCTTGGAACTGTCTGTATTATTTGTTGTACCTGAGTTTCGTAAAAACATATCTAAAAGATCATTGTCATTAGATACTATTGATTTATTTTTTGTACCCACTCCATAGCATTCATCTTTTTGGCTAGCTTTATTATCGCTATTTCTTATAAATGATGAAACTACATCGTTTTTTGCTTTTAGTGTAGTAAATGATGAGTATTTATGATCTAAATCAGGATTAATTGTTTCTTCAAAACTTTCAGGTAAAATTTGAAGATATGTTCTTAGACAGTGAACAATTGTGTTTTGAATAAAATCATGTACATCTCTACATCTCTGAAATCTTACTTCATACTTCTGTGGATGCACATTGATATCCACATCCTCAGGTGGACATGCTAAAAATAACACATATGATACGTTTCCTTTATCTCCAAACTCACTTTGAAACGCTTCCTTTATTGCATGATTTATTAACTTATCTTTTACAATTCTGTTATTAACAAAAAAATATTGAGTTGGATTATTTTCGCTTTCTAAACCTACATACCCCTTTAATGACAAATCACCATACGTGTTATCTATTTTTTTAGAATTTTGGGAAAACTTGTTACTCATTAACTGAGCAAGACGTCGTTGCTCAGTTTTCTCATCAGTAACCGCTTTTAGATTATAAATAATTTTACCATTATGCTTTAAAATCAAATCTACATCGTTTCTACTTAAAGCAAGGCGTCGAAACATCTCTTCTATCTGCATAAACTCAGTTTTTTCACTTCGTAAAAAACGTCTTCTTGCAGGAGTGTTAAAAAATAAATCACATACCTCAACACTTGTTCCATTTGGATGGCTAGCTGGAGTTATAACGCTTTCTTGTTCTATGCCTTCAACCTTTACAGCATAAGCTAAGTCTTGGTCTTTTGGTTTAGAAGTAAGAACTAACTTAGAAACAGCTGCAATAGAAGCTAAAGCCTCGCCTCTAAACCCCATACTCATTATTTTATTAAGATCTTCAATATTAGATATCTTAGAGGTTGCATGACGTTTTAAAGATAAGGCTAACTCTTCCTTTTTTATTCCCTTACCATTATCTCTAATTAAAATACGTTTACTTCCGGCTGCCTCTATTTCTACTAAAATCTTATCGCCCCCTGCATCGTATGCATTCTCTAGTAATTCCTTTACAACAGCCGCTGGTCTTTCCACAACCTCCCCTGCTGCAATCTGATTGGCAACTTGAGAGGGTAATACCTTAATTTCTGACATTATCTATATTCTCAAATCTGTCTATCTTACGATCTTTAACTTTTGCCCAACATATACTGTATTCTTTTTAAGGTTATTATCTTTCTTTAGTTTGCTTACACTAATCTTATATTGCTCAGCAATCTTTGAAAGACTATCACCACTCCTTACAACATATGTAATAATATTAGAATGAGTACTCGAGGAAACTTCTTTTGTTGGTACCGATTTTTTATCAATATTCTTTTGAGCACAAACCGAAGGGTTAACCTCAATATAATTCTTTATACCTTTATAAATAGAGTAAGCTATTTCTCTTCGGTACTTTGGTGTTGATAGTAATTTTGATTCATCCTTATTAGATAAGAACCCTACTTCTATTAATAGTGAAGGTATATCTGGAGCCTTTAGTACAGCTAAAGATCTATCAATAGGAGAGCTCTTATGAAGATTAGTTACATTCTTCATAGAAGATAAAATATTTCTCGCTAATTCTCGACCATAAGATATAGACGTATCTGATGACATCTCTATAATCCAATCAGCTACATTGATGTCTGGATTAGATTTCGATATTGCACTAATCATTTCACCTGCGCCACCAAGTAAAGCCTTTTGCTTTTCTTTATCATTTTCAAGCTTAGTGTTTTCACGTTGAGCTCGATATGGAGCTAATACAAGAATAGATGCACCACTTGGTTGTGAACTAACAGTACTATCAGCATGAATAGAAATCAATATGTCTGCTTTCTTTTTTCTAGCAATCTCCGAACGCTGACTAAGTTCTATATACTTATCATTACTTCTTGTTAAATAACCTTTTGTTGAACGATCACCATTAATATAGTTTACAATGTTTTTCGAAATATCAAGAGTAACCTTCTTTTCTTGTAGACCATTCTTTGCAATAGCTCCAGGATCCTTACCTCCATGACCTGGGTCTATTACTACAATACAAAGATTTTCATCCTTTTTAACAGATGTTGTTGGTTTAGGAGGCTCCGGATTCTTTAAACGATTTTCAAGAGACACTTTTGATGTATTATCGCTATCACTTTGAGTATTTAGTGCTGAAAACAGTTCTTTTTCAAGTTCATCTGTCGTTCTAATTTCCTTTGGTTGTTCTTTATTTTCTAGCTTTTCCTTTTTTATTTCTTTAGAGTTAGTTGATGTATTTGGGAAATCTATTACTAACCTTGGTTTTTGCTCAGCATTTCCTTTAATAGTAAAAACATTAGGATTAATTGCTTTTTTTAAATAGAAAACATAAACAATTTCTGAAGACCTAACACCCTTAGTAACTCTAGAAATTACACTATTTTTACTAATTTTTGCGACGCCATATTTCTTAAGAGGATTATCTATTTGCAGAAAACGAATCTGTACACTAAGACCATTATTTAACTTATCAATCTTATATTTTGGGAGTTCATCTAAATCAAATACAACTCTTGTTTTATCTTCGTACGCAAACGCTCTAATTGAATTTATATCATTAGCAAAAATATTATCCTGACAAGGTATTAATAAAGCAAATACTAACAATAGAAAAAAGAATTTAAATAAAATACTCATAAAGCAGAAAATAATAAAATGACTAAATACTACTAACCGTTATATATTAAGTTAATCTCACCTACAATGTATTTACCTAATTCACTATTAGGAATAATTTTTGCTATACGCATCTCATTACTATAAATAATATTAACGATTAAGTCACATTGAGGTAATACACCCTCACCCTGTTTTGGCCATTCTACTAATCTTATAGAATTATCCCCGAAGTAATCGCGAATCCCCATTAGTTCTAATTCTTCAGGATCCATTAGACGATATAAATCAAAATGATAAATAGTGGTATCTGAAAACGAATAGCTTTCAACTAAAGTATACGTAGGGCTTTTCACGATCCCATTATAACCTCTAGCTCTTATAAAGCCCTTTGATAAGGTGGTTTTACCAGCCCCTAAGTCACCTTCAAGATATATTGTAATTCCGTTCTTACAAACTTTAGAAAGATGTTCTCCTAACTCCTGTGTTTCTAAATCATCCTTTAACGATATTACTAATTCCATTTATGTCCTACCATTTATCAACAACCTTATATATGGTATCAAATCTGATGCACTCATTCCGATCGGTCCGTTCTTTTCTTCATCCATTCTACCTGCTTCCCCATGAATTACCACACCAAGCATTGCAGCATTCATAGCTGAGTAGCCTTGAGCAAGCAAGGTACCGATGATACCAGAAAGCATATCTCCCATACCTCCTGAGGCCATACCACTTGAACCACCATTATAAATGTAAAACGAATCATAACCATCCGTTATTACTGTTGTTGAAGATTTTAACACACAAACACAATTATATGCAGAAGATATACACTTTGCGTAATATAAAGGATTTTCACTAATCTGTTCTGGTTTAATACCACACAACATCGCAGCCTCTCCCAAATGAGGGGTTACAACCACCTTGTTGTCAGCATCGAACATTAAACCATGCTTATTAATTTGCCATAACGCATCAGCATCTATTACTAAAGACTTTTTACTTAATACACAAGCTTCAATTAGCTCATAGTCTTCTTCATTGCGACCATAACCTGGACCGACTACAACTGAGTTACACCAAGCTAATCGATTTGCAATTTCATTTCTATCACAAGTCATAACTGATAAATCTGTTGGAGCTTTACTTTCTTCTCGTGAAGCTAAGAATAACGCACAAACAAGCCCAGCTCCTGTTCTTAAAGCTGCGTTACTTGCAAGCGCTAATGCTCCCGTATAACCATAATTACCGCCGACAGTTAAAACTTTTCCATTCGTTCCTTTATGTGCACATTTAGGTCTATAAGGTAGAATTTCCTTTAGTTTATCGTATGTTAAAAGGCAACATCTATCATTACTTGCCAACATAACAGAATTCATTGACTTAACAAATTCATCTAAGTCATCTGCAACTACAAAAATTTCACCACAGTAATCCTTTGCAACACCCAATAATAAACCTGTCTTTAAAGCAAAAACAGTAATAGTATAATCAGCTTCTACAGCTTCTCCATAAGTAGTCATACCATTATCTGAATTTAACAAAGTTGGAACATCTATGGATATAACTGTTGCAGTGGAGGCATTGATTTCATCGACTGCTGCAATAATTTTCTCAAAATTATCTGCATTTTTACCTGAGCTGTCATTACAAACACCTAAGCCTAATATTGCATCAATAATATAATCAACATCATTGTTCTCTTGCTCTGTGAATGAGTACTTCTCTTTACCACCTTTTAATAAGAAATTTCTTCTAGCGTCATTTGCAGCGATGCCTACTTTTTGATCTAATACGGGATATACAACTACGTTTGAGTATCCTGCTCCTAATAATAATGCAGCAACCTCGTAACCATCACCACCATTATTGCCATGACCTGCATATACTTTTATCTTTGCTTCTTTGTCATGTATAATATCTAATAATTTAATAAATATTTTACTAGAAGCATACTGCATAAGAGTATAACCATTACCTGAAAGGTAAATTTTTTCAAGGTCTCTAGCTTGACGACTATCTAGCACATAGTTTGATACCGTACCATCATTAAGAAACTCGTAAAAAGGGTAGTTACTCATGTTATTAGATCCCCGCACTATTCAAAATCACAAAATCAGCTCAACACTTATAAACAAAGCTCTTGAACTTAAAATTTGTGCATTAAGTATTGTTAGTCCATCTGTTGCAATAAAAGGCGAAAAAGATTTTAATGAAAAAAAACATCTAATACCAAATGAACTCTCATATCTTAATAATAATACAAATGTACGAAATAATCCGTGCTTAATATTAGATAATTGTAAGAATGTTCTATGTGTAGCAATTTCATATCACAACCTTGTAAATTTTAATAGCCAATTATCTGATAATCACGGTGTAATTAGCTCTTATGCATTAGGAAGAGACTATCATAAAGTTTTAAAAAGCAAACTAAATGCACTTGGACAGGAATTATCTAAAATTATTCCTAATATAAACTATCGAGCAATTGTAGATAGTGCCCCTTTTTATGAAAAGTTTTTTGCAGAATTTAGTGAAAATGGAGTAATTGGAAACAATAATCTTGTAAGAATCAATAATATTGGCAGTACTGTATTTTTAGGAGAACTGTTAATCGACTATGATTTAATAACAGAAATAAAGGAATATTGTCCACAAACTAACAATAATTCAAATCAAAACTTTATTCAATTTAATCTAAGTGACTATGTTGCTTCTATAAATAATGTAAACATCATAACTCCAAGAAAATACGAATGTCCTATAAAATGTAACATATGTAAAAAATCTTGCCCTACAGCATGTATCGATAATGATATATTTGATATAAAAAATTGCGTATCCTATTTAACAATCGAATACAAATCTTTTATACCTCTTAACTTTTGGAAACAAATTGGAACAAAAATCTATGGATGTGATAGTTGCCAAAGTTCATGTCCTATGAATAAAAGCTTTATTAAAAAAATCCCGTCCCTTTTTAATGATTCATTTGATATAGATGATTTTACATCTCGTTATAATAAAAAATTCTTAGATTTTCATAATCTTTTACAGTTAAAAGAAACTGAGTTTAACGAAATCTTTAAAGGTTCTTCAATTCTAAGAATAAAGTACCCTCAATTTATAAGAAACGTAATTATTGCTTCAACCAATAGTTTGATGAGTATTAATGAACAACAAGAACTTATTAGTCTTTATAAAAAACTATATGGGATATCTGAAGTTGTTGATAAAACTCTTGATACTGCAACCATGTTAATTAAAAACAATATTGGAATATAAATAAACTTTGAAAATAAAAAGTTACCCCCATAATCATCAATGTTCCTAATTCATAACTCAGCATAAAATGTTAATCTTCATAAACTTGAGTTCTATACTTTACAACACTAATTGAATTACATAATTAAAATATCTAAAAAAGGAGGCTGTTTTAGAACAATTTCATAAACAAAAATTAACTGCATATCACCATAATATTTAAGTTAAAACTCTATCAATCTCACGAAAACATTAATAGATAATTAGAATTTAATTCTTTATCACTTTTATATGTATTATTATCAAATTAGAGAATTATAAACAACATAACAAGTGAGGTAACTATGGTTATTTTAGGAGTTGATATTGGTGGCTCTGGTATAAAAGGAGCATTGGTTGATACAGAACAAGGAAAATTTGTAAGTGATAGAATCAGAATTGAAACACCAAAACCTGCAACACCAGAAGCTGTAGCTGAAACTCTTAAAGAATTAGTATCTAAATTTGATTACACTGGTCCAATTGGTTGTGGATTCCCTGCAACTGTACATCATGGTGTAGCATTTACAGCAGCAAATATAGACCAAACATGGATTAACACCCCTGTCGAAAAGTTATTTACAGCAACAGTTAATAATCCTTGCTTCGTATTAAATGATGCTGATGCTGCAGGTATTGCAGAAGTTAAATATGGTGCTGGCAAAGACAAAAAAGGCGTTGTAATCATGGTTACTATTGGAACAGGTCTTGGTACCGCAATCTTTGTTGATGGCAAACTATTCCCTAACACAGAGCTTGGTCATATTATTCTGAACGACGAAATTGCTGAACATTACTGTTCTGATGCTGCAAGACAAAGAGAAGACCTTGGTTGGGGTAAATGGGGCAAGAGGTTTAACAAATACCTAAATAGATTACAATTTTTATTAAACCCAGATCTATTTATTCTAGGAGGCGGAGCTTCAAAGAGTTTTGAAAAATTCAAGGACAAACTAGAATTAAGAACACCTGTTGTTACTGCTGAAAGTTTAAACGCAGCTGGAATTATTGGTGCAGCATTATATGCAGAACAGATGTCTAATACTAAAAATTAAAGCAGAGGGATAAAATGGCTAATATTGGTGAAGTTCATAATTATTACGAAACATTAGTTACTGACTATATTGAAGCATTAGAGTTAACAAGAACTAAAGATCAAGATTATTTAACTGACTTGTTCTGTTTAGCTTTAAATCAATTACCTTCATATTATATAAGATATGGGGTAGATATGATTTACTATACTACTTATGAAAAACGTCAAGAAATGGAAGACAAAGCGATCTATGCGGTAGAGACTGCAATTAAATGGTTAGAAAACGATCAAAGAAAAAATTCAAAGGAATAACAGCAATTTAATTTTGATCTGATGAGTTAATAAAGCTAGAGCCTCAAACGAGGCTCTAGTTATTTTGAGTTTTATGTATTATTGCAACGCTTCAATATGTCTGATAATCAAACTCACCTTTCCCCTTTCGCTATTACTTGAGCATGATAGTGAATAAACTATTCTGACTTTCTTAGCATTTGAATTTGGCCATTTAGTTTCATCAAAGGAAAAATACAATCCTTGAATCTGTTCACCATTTTCTAAAGCAAAATTAAACCTTAATAGACTTGAACTACTTGCATATTGACTTAATACCCAAAAATCCCCTATAAAAGTTGGAGCTTCAAAGTCTTGTCCCCATGGCTGGTCAAAACAGATATATCTAGCAAAAGACAGATCAAGATAAGATACAGGCAACACTCCGTCTGTTACAATAGTTGATTCTTCAATAGATGAGGAATATTTCTCTACATATTTAGAGAATAACTCTGAGAAAATTTCAAGGTTTTCCTTCTTAATAGTTAACCCCGCGGCTTTCTTATGTCCACCAAAAGCGACAATCAAACCTTCATTTTCTTCATTCATTAAAGTTAAAATTTCATGTATATTTAAGGCATCTGTTGAACGACATGAACCAGATATTTCAGTTGCACTTGTATCAGTAAGCACAATTATAGGGGTTTTATGCTGTTCTTTAAGCTTGTTAGCTAAAATCCCTACTACACCAATATTAAAGCTTTGATCATAAATAACTATGCCATTATTTGTTTTAACTCCATAATCGTTGATAATCTTACGGTCTGCTATTTGACGCATTTCCTTTTCAATTTGCTTTCTCTTATTGTTCAGATAATTCAAATAATTAGCTTTAGACTTTGCTTTAGTTTTGTCTGTATCAATTAATAACTCAACACCATGTCGCATATCATCGATACGACCTGCAGCATTTAATCTTGGACATATGTAGAAACTTATATCAGTTGTTTTAAACCCAATCAAGGTACAACCTGAAGCCATAACTAATTCTAAAATACCTGTTAATGACTTTTTAGTTCTTACTAGCTTAACTCCAAAATCACACATTATGCGATTATTAAAATCCATTGGTACCATATCTGAAATTGTACCAATAGATACTAAGTCAAGAAAACTGGACATCAATGGAGGTACAATTTGTCTTTCCTCAAAATAACCTTTCTTTTTTAGTTTAGTACAAGTACATGATAAGACATAAAAAATAACACCTACCCCTGCTATACATTTTGATGCAAACATACAATCTTTTTGATGAGGATTTACAATTGCGTCAGCGTTTGGTAAAACATCTTGAGGAATATGATGATCAGTTATTATTACACTTATACCTAAACTTTTTGCATAATCAATTACATCAATTGCTGATATACCATTATCAACTGTAATAATTAAATCAACTTTATCAGACTTTGCTTTATCAACAATTTCTCTATTAACACCATATCCTTCATCTTTTCTTGAAGGAATATAATAATCAAAATTATCATACTTAATTTCTGTAAAAAAACGACTAGCAACCGCAACACTAGTTGCTCCGTCAGCATCGTAGTCTCCAATTACTCTAATCTTTGCTTCTGCATAGATGTTTTTTACAATAATATCAGTTGCTTTATCCATATCCTTAAAATTAGGAGGAAGCAATTTATTTAAATCATATTTTAATTCATCTGGGCTTTGCACCCCTCTAGAGCGAAAGATTCTATTTAGAACAGGGTCTCCATGCACTAATCCTTCTTGATAATTTTCATTAGATTCTCTTAGCTGAACTTTCATTTAGTATTCGTTTCTCTTATATGATTTAAAACAATATTATTTTATAATTTTGTATATAATAAATTTGTGTTATTATATGATAATTGTCACAATTTTAACCAGTTAGGCATAAACAGCAAATTATTATATAAGAATATGCAAAATATTTCCAAGAACAAATCCATTATAGTGATGATTCCTATCGTGTTCTGTACCCTTATGGAACAGGGATACTTGCATATTATCCCAAGAATACATAGCAACTTGCTTGAGTTTTTATTACCTTGGATTTTCTCTATTACAATCTGTTATACACTGCCTATCAGAAAAAAATTTTGGTTAATGTTTGGTTGTAGTGTATCGTTCTACATTACGTTAAAGATCATCGATATCATGGAGCCAAGCTATGAACAAGCTGTACTTACTGCAACACTTATCTCGCCTTTTATTAGTAGTATTCTTATTCCTCGGTATAATACAGAAAAATTCTCGCTTGCTGCTTTTATCTTAAATTACACGTTAGCTATATTGTTCTTAATTTCTCTAAGTATAATTTCTGCTATTTGTATTTCATATGTTTACATTATAATTAAAGACTTCTTCCATACAGCCTACTTTACTCATTTGTACGAAGAAGACTTCTCTTTCGTATATGGTTTGATGTACCAAATATCTCAAACTATTGGTTTTGGAGACTTTATACTTCAACTAAAACAAATTAGCGATTCATCTCAAATCACTCAAAGCTTTTATGTTACAACTATTGCTATTAATACTGTTGCTATCCCAAGTATTTTAATAGCATTAACTTACAAGCAAGATTCAAAAAAACAAATATATTACTCAATATTCTTTATCCTAGCTTGTTTTAGTTCTACAACTAGTTTTTCTTTAAGCTTCCTTTTGATTGCTCTAATATGGTTACATCCAACTCTGATTGCACTATTGTTTATTAATAGTTTGTTTTTCTATATTATCGGTCATCATATTAACTTCGATATCGTTATTAAGCATGAAGATTTTTACAATCCTAACCTAACTGTTAATTTATTAAAGATAATGAATGCAAAATATATAATATTTTGCTGCGGTATATTCTTAGCAAACCTAATTTCAACATTATTAGTTATCTCGAAAACAGAAAAGTACATTATTGCAACTAAAAAGCAAAGAAAACATAAACCAATTAAAACTAACTTAATAGATCAAAATGACGACGACGTTTCAATATTAACCTCTAATGTTATAAAGTTTATAGGTGGTTTTGATAATATCCTTAGTGTTTATAATGAAAAAAAAGAAATTCTTGAATTTCATCTAATCGACATTACTCAAGTTAATCGACTTGCTCTAAACAACATTGGAATCAAAGCTGTCTCATTCAAACGCTTCGACGATGTTGTTAAACTAGAAATAGGAGCAAAAGCTACAAGCGTTCATGAGAAGATTATAATCTTTGCTAAATTACAACTAGCAGACCTTACAACTGTATATCAAGATAAGAAATTTTACTCAATTGAAAACAGTAGATTCATGAATCAATTTACAAAAATTGGAGAAGAAATCTAATGCCATGGATTCAAATTAAACTTGGAACAACAGACAAAAAAGCTAAAAAAATTAGTGGAATGCTAAATGGCTTTGGTGCAGCTGCTGTAACATATATGGATTCCGTTGATAATCCAGTGTACGAACCTCTACCAGGTGAAACAATTTTGTGGAACAACACAACTGTTGTTGGTTTATTCGAAGCTGATGTAGACCCAAAACCAATTGTGGACTTCTTCTATGAACATTTTGGTGACCAGCTAACTTACAAAGTTGAACAACTAGAAGATAAAGATTGGGTGAGAGAATGGATGGACCAATTTAAGCCATTACAATGTGGTGAACGCTTATGGATCTGTCCTTCTTGGTGTGAAGCACCAAATAAGGAAGCTGTAAACGTGTTACTAGATCCTGGTTTAGCTTTTGGGACTGGTACACACCCTACAACCTTTATGTGTTTAAATTGGTTAGATAAGCAAGATTTTACTGATGAAACAATAATAGACTTTGGGTGTGGATCTGGCATATTAGCGGTTAGTGCTCTTAAGCTTGGTGCAAAGAACGCAATTGGTATTGATATTGATCAACAAGCAATAGACTCAAGTGCAGATAACGCTGAAAGAAATGGAGTAAAAGAAAACTTAACTCTATATCTACCTGAAAATACACCAAAAGATTTAAAAGCAAATTACCTTGTTGCTAACATTTTAGCAGGTCCACTAAGAGAACTTGCTCCTCAAATTGCCTCAATGGTTAACAATGGAGGTAAATTTGCCTTAAGTGGAATTATCAATACACAATGTAAAGAAATCTCTGATATCTACTCGCAGTGGTTCGACATGGACCCACCAGTTGAAAGAGAAGAATGGTGCTTATTAAGCGGTAAAAAAAGATAGAGTAAGTAAATAAATTCTTTTTAATGATATTTAGTATAGTAAAAAATAAAAATATCTTTTATTTTTAACAAAATAATTATAATATAGCCGGTTGTATAAAAAATAAAAAAAATGAAATTATTAATAACTACAGCATGGGCTAAAATTTGACAACCTAATATAATCAAAAAACAAAGAGGCCTTACAAATGTTTACAAATCGTGATTCGCAGGATAATTTATCTAATAACTTATTATATGTTGAAGAAGAATTAAACTATAAGAATAATTTAATATCTTCTCAAAATGATAAGCAGCAATTAAACAGCTATTTATCAAACTCAATTGATAACTTCTTAAAGAATCCAGAAAACAAAGATTCTAACGAATTATATGAGTTATATTTAAGTACTGTTGAAGCTCCATTATTCAGAAACGTGTTAGCTCACGTAAGAGGCAACCAATCTAAGGCTGCTAAATTAATGGGGATCAACCGCGGTACTTTAAGAAAGAAATTAAAGAAATACGGCATCATTTAATTTCTAAAACCAAAAATGTAATAATTAAAAGACCTTTTTAAAAGGTCTTTTTGTTTTATATGTACCATCTTTTTTTGTGTACAGAATAGATACAAAAAGCTATAATAAAAAGATGTATTTTTTTTCGGAACAGTAAACAAATGAGTATAAAATTACGTCAAAGAGAAAGAGACTCTATTATTCAATCATTACGTTCAGGTGTTACTCCTAGAACAGGTTTACAATATATCCAGGTTGGTAGAGTAAAAGAAATTGCTTCTATCATTAAAGATATTAATAGAGTTGCTGACGAAGGAAGTACTTTTAGATTAGTTATAGGTGATTTTGGAGCAGGAAAGAGTTTCTTTCTTCAGTTAGTAAAAGCTATAGCATTAGAAAAAGGATTAATTACAATGCATGCAGATCTTGCTCCAGATAGAAGATTACAAGCAACTAATGGGCAAGCCTTAAACCTATATCAAGAATTAACTAAAAACATATCTACTAGAGCTAAACCTGATGGCAATGCATTAGGTTCTATTATTGAAAAGTTTATTAGTATTGCAAGATCCGAAGCTGATGAAAAAAATGTAGATTGCTTAGACATTATTAAAGAAAAGCTTAGTTCATTACACGAATATGTTGGTGGCTTTGATTTCTCACTAGTAATACAACGTTATTGGAAAGGATATAACGAAGATAACGAAGAACTAATGAACTGTGCCATTAAGTGGATAAGAGGAGAATACCACACTAAATTAGAAGCTAGAAACGAACTCGGGGTTAGAACAATTGTAGATGATTCAGCTGTATATGATTTCTTTAAGTTAATAAGTGCTTTTGTACAAAAGGCTGGATATAAAGGTTTACTAATCAATATGGACGAAATGGTAAACTTATACAAAATCCATAACTACCGTTCTCGTGAAGCAAACTACGAACAAATTTTAAGAATAATCAACGATTGCTTACAAGGAAATGTTCGTGGCTTAGGTTTTATCATGGGTGGAACTCCTGACTTCCTAGAAGATCCGAGAAAAGGTCTTTATAGCTATGAAGCTTTACGCTCAAGATTAGCTACAAATAACTTCGCTAAAGCTGTTGGAATAAATGATTTATCAGGTCCTGTTATGTACCTAAGTAATCTTACTCCAGAAGAATTGTATGTACTTCTAAGTAATTTAAGAAATATTTTTGCTTACTACGATGAAGAAAAATATTTAGTTCCTGACGAGGCTTTAACTCAATTTTTACAACATTGCAGTCAAACTATTGGCGATTCATACTTCAAGACTCCAAGAAACACAATTAAAGCATTTGTGGATTTCTTGTCTATACTTGAAGAAAACCCTAATATACAATGGACTGATTTGTTAACAAAAATAAAAATCTCATTTGATAATAGCGATACTAATGAGTTAGCAAGCGAACTTAACGATAATTCAAATGAAGACAATGAAGAATTAGCAAGCTTCACACTATAATATGAATAATAATCCTGAAAACCTATTACACCCGCTTATTCTAAAATGGTTAAATAGACAAGGTTGGACAAGCTTGCATGATATCCAAAAGCAATCTATTGAACCAATATTAGAAGGTAAAAATGATATTATTATCAGTGCATCAACTGCAAGTGGAAAAACTGAAGCAGCATTCTTACCTGCGTGCACCAAAGCCACAACAATGAAGACCACTGGGGTTAATATAATCTACATCAGTCCTTTAAAGGCTTTGATTAACGACCAATATAAACGTATTGAGGATATAGGGAAAGCAATTAACTTAAACGTTACCCCATGGCACGGTGATATTAGTTCGCACAAAAAGCAACAGCTATACAATATACCCAATGGTATATTACTAATCACTCCTGAATCATTAGAATCTTTACTAATAAACCATCTGGAATGGTGTAAAAATAATTTTGCTAATCTTAATTATTTTATAATCGACGAGTTTCATGCATTCATTGGCAATGAACGAGGCTACCAAGTACTAAGTATTCTTCATCGTATTGAATTTATGATCAAGAAATTTGTACCAAGAATCGCTCTAAGTGCTACCTTAAGTAACATTGATACCGTAAAGCAATGGCTACGCCCAATTGAACAGAACACATCTACAAAAATAATTCAAAGTAATACTTCTAATAAAAAAATAAAAATTCAGATCAGAGGATATGAAGTCGACTCCTATAACAAAAGAAACAATAACCTTATCGACTACAATAACATTGCTACTGATATATTTAAGCTAATGCGAGGACAATCAAATTTAGTATTCACTAATAGCCGTGCTAAAACAGAGTTTATAGCCAATGCATTAACCAAGCTTACTGAAATCAATAACCTTCCGTTAGAGTTTTATCCACACCATAGTTCATTATCTAAAGAGCATAGAGAACGATTAGAAGATAGATTAAAGGACGGGAGAAACCCTACTACTGCAATATGTACACAAACGCTTGAATTAGGTATTGATATAGGAGAGATAAACTCAGTTGCACAAATAGATCCTCCTCAGTCTGTTGCAAGTTTAAGACAAAGATTAGGGCGTGCAGGAAGAAGACATAATAGTGATGCAACCTTAAGACTTTTTATTCCATCAGTAGTAGATAAGAACCAAACACCATTATTATTGTCAGAACGCTTACATGAAGAGATTTTTCTAACCTCTGCCATGATTGAGCTTGTATTAGAACGTTGGTTTGAACCTCCAATTAAAACTGAATACGCTTTATCTACATTAACACATCAAATATTATGCGTAATCGCTCAATATGGCAGCGCATACGCTTTAGATATATGGAAACTATTATGTGATAAAGGACCGTTTAAACTAATCAACCAAAGCATTTTTTCGAAAGTTTTAAAATCACTTGGAGAAAATGATCTTATAACTCAAATGTCAGATAAAACTCTTACTCTTGGATTAAGCGGCGAAAAACTTGCATCAAACTACAACTTCTATACCTGTTTCAAGGTTCAAGAAGAATACACAATTGATAACAATGGTCATATTATAGGTAGAGTCCCATTACTACAACCATTATCAATTGGGGATAACTTTATCTTTGCTGGCAAAGCTTGGGAATTAATATTCATTAATAGCGAAAAACATCAGCTTTTTGTAAAGCCATACAATAAAGACTCAAATCCGATTTCTCTAGATGGGAGTGCAGGTCATATCCATGATGAGATTCGAAAAAAAATGTATGAACTTTATACATCTGACAAAATACCATTATATTTAGATAAAAAAGCCAAAGAACACCTATTGAAAGGACGAGAGTGTTTTAAACAGCTTAAACTTGACCAAAATTGCATACTAGATTTAGCTGAAGGTGTTTACCTATTCCCATGGAAAGGAGATAGAATACTAAACACTATACAGCAAATCTTTAAAAAAAATGGTATCAACACAAAAACTAACGGTAGTTATGTACTTCTTCCTAAAATCTCAAAGGCTAAATTCTTAACATATCTTTCTGAGATATTAAAGGAAAAATCAATAACTGAAGAAGAACTTGCTGCATCTGTTGGCAACATTGAGTGCGATAAATATGATAACTTCTTATCTACAGATTTATTGCGCTTAAATTATGGTTATAGAAACTTTGATATAGTTGGAGCTTATGAGTTTTTAATCAAAGTTAATAATAATATATAAAAAAATAAGCCCTATACTAAAGCAATAGAAAAAGTATAGGGCCAAAATGTATGAAGGAATCAAACAAAAGTTATCAACTTGTAATATTTGACTGAAGAACTCAGAAAAAGTTCAATTTAAATTAAATTTATTTAAAGTTTATATAAATAAATCTTAAATTTATAGCTGCATAACAGTTAACTAAAAAGGAAGACTAACACATTAGTCTTCCTTTTTATAAAACGTAACTAGAACAAATTCTATTACTTATCTTTATAAAGATTTAAAATAGTATAAACTTCGTTCTTATTCTTTATTTCAATTGTATTTTCAGTGTTATTTGCCTCATCTTCAGGTGTTAACTTTAGCATTCTTAATGTGTAATATAATAAAGCTTGTCTACACTTAAAGATTACTTCGTGTGTATTAGGATCCATGTTATATTCTAATTCTACCGCCTTCTTTTGGCTTTCTGTTAAGGTAGACTTAGGTTGAATATGAATAATAGCAGTTAAATTCCATGAAGTATCCTCTGCTGGATCTATCGGAGACTTATCAGAACTCTTACCTGTTGATAAAATTCTTGACACAACGAAATCTCTAAATTGTTCACGTTCATGACAATATGCTCTAACGTGCCAACGAATACCATCAAATGCTAAAGCATGTGGAGAAATCAATCTTTCAAACGGTATATCTCTAGTCATTGATTGATAATTAATTCTAATCGCTCTCTTATTTAGGATACAAAATACAATTGTAGATAAAATATTATAATCAATTGTTCTCTTAATAGGAGAGAAACAAGCTATATCTGGTGTTCTTTCTAAGAAATCATAATTAACATTAAGAATACCATTATGCTTTAATAATAAATCATTTAAATAATTTTCAGGTAAACATGCATCGTAAAGAGGAGTAAATTTCTTACCTTTTACATATACTTTACTTGAAGGATCGTATTCAATATTATCACCAGCCATTTCTTTATATTTTGAAATATCTAATGAAGCTTGTGGAATTGATATACCAAAAAAAGTAACTAAATCGTTACGATTGATTTTACCATTCCAACATAATCTATAATCGATAAATTCTAAGCGACGTTCTCTATTCCACTTATTAGTGTTAACTAATGATTTTTTATTTGATCCAGCCATTATGTCCTCTTTAATACATATTTTACTTAATTTAGATACAATAATATCATTAAAAAACGATTTATACTAATTATTATAAGTATAAAACCTGAAAAAATTCGTTTTTTAACCCTGAATAAATATATATCTTATATAAAACAACCCTATTCAACCTATTGATTTACAATACTTTTGTTATTTAATAACAATTCTTTTATACAAATACAAAGTATCAATACAAATAAATTAAATAAGTTACTATATACAGATAAACTTTTTATATTATATACAATAAAATAATAAAAATTAACCAATTAAACACACGTAAAGTCTAAAATTTACACATTTTCACATTTTTAATACATAGAAACGAAAAAAGGAGAACATTAAGTTCTCCTTTCGTTAAAAATAAAAAGCCTGGCAATGACCTACTCTCACATAGCGAATGCTACACTACCATCGGCGCAACTGCTTTTCACTTCTGTGTTCGGAATGGTTACAGGTGGTTCAACAGCGCTATCGTTACCAGGCATATCCTTTATAAAA
>JAXJQF010000011.1:0-19135 GCA_036311285.1 Ruminobacter sp.
TATTTGTGTATTATACGCATGAAGGGACATAAAGTATTCTCTCTATTTTTTTTAGTCGCTTAAAATATTAGAGTACTTTTGTCCCTTTTTCAATCTTTACATTTCCAACAATTCCGTGAAGAGTCATAAAATATAAGGTCCTTTTAAAAGGACCTTTAATTTACTTACTATCTTCTTTTTCCTTTAGCTGTTTCATAGCTGTTTCAAAACCTGCTTCCCACCCTTTTCTTACTTCGTCGTTTATTGTCTTATATTTATTAGGAGAAACAAATCTTATAACACTACTAAATTTTGCTTCGTCACCTAATAGAGCCACCCACTTAGGATTGTAACTTCTTTCTGAAATTTTATCCCATTCAATCACATTCTTCATAACATCTTTTAGTTTAGTCTGATTCTCTAAAGCATATTTACCGATAACACTTCCATACCTTACACTTAAGCCTGTAACCCCTTTATGAACACTTTTATCTAGAGATTTATTAGCATCACTTCTAGCTCTTAATTGAGCCGTATAGTACCAAAACATAGCCACATCAAAATTACCAGACTTAAACACTTGCTCAGAATAAGCGAATAAAATAGGTGGTTCAAAACTATTAGGATCTTTCATAACCATCTTTATAGTGTCGATATCCCCATTAGAGATTTCTTTTGAAATCTTATCTATTCTTTCTTTGTCAATATCAGCATATTCTCCTTGCAAAACATTAAACATCTCACCTAATTCTTTATTAATAGGCATTTTCATTGCTCTTTCCGAAAGACCTTCACTTGTTGATTCAACAACACAGCCTGATAAACTTATTACAGAACAAGATAAAAGTATCGATAAAATTATTCTTCTCAAATTCATATAACATTCTTCTATGTGACTTGACAATATATCTAATTATATATTGTCTCAAATATAAAAACATTTGTATAATTTATTATTATCTATTTTTTTCGAGTTTTTAATATGACAATCAAAAATATCAATGTTTTAATATTGTGTGGAGGAGACGGCTCTGAACATAATATATCTATAATAAGTTCTAACTATATTAAAGAACAATTAAAAAACATCCCTAACATTAATACATATCATGTAGTAATCCATAATAATAATTGGCTACTTAATGATAAGGAAAACTGTAGTTTATCAATGAATAAAAAACTATGTTTTGGCGAAGAACAAATTGATGTAGACTATGTTATTCCTTGCATACATGGATATCCTGGTGAGACTGGAGATATTCAATCATATTTAGAAATGATTCAAATTCCATATCTTGGATGTGGATCAGAATCAAGTAAAATTTGCTTTAATAAAATATCCACAAAACTCTGGTTCGACGCTATAGACATTCCAAACACAGAATTTGTGTTTATCACAAACAACTCAAAAGAAAACCAAAAAAAAGCAGAAGAATTCTTTGATAAACACAAAAATATCTTTATCAAAGCTGCGTCTCAAGGATCATCTGTCGGATGCTATAAAGTAGAAAAGAAGAGTGATTTAAAAGATAAAATCAATGAAGCATTTAAATACAGCAACGAAGTACTAATAGAAAAATCTGTAAAACCAAGAGAGTTAGAAATAGCTGCGTACGAATACAAAGGAGAACTTATCATAACCAACCCTGGTGAAATAATTACACCATCAAATAATTTCTATACTTTTGACGAAAAATATAAATCAGATTCTCATTCTTATACTAAAATTGAAGCCGAATTAGATGAAAATACTTTAAATAAAATAAAGACGTACGCTAGAAAAGCTTTTGTTGATTTAAAACTAAAAGACCTTTCTAGAATTGACTTCTTCCTATTAGAAGATTCAACAATTTTATTAAACGAAATTAACACATTCCCTGGTATGACACAAATTTCGATGTTCCCTAAAATGTTAGAACACCACGGTGAAAACATGAAAGATTTTCTTTTAGATAGAATTCTTTCATCTCTTAATATTTAAATTTCACTCCCTATAAATACTTATAGGGAGTTATTTTATTCATTTGATGGCACAAATTTCTTAAAGGATACGAAATCCTTATCCAACTCATCAATAAAAAAACTCTTTCCTTTATATGAAAACCCACCAGTTTTATAATCAAATCTAGAATTGCTATAAGTTATAATCAACTCTCTCTTTGCACGCGTAATAGCTACATAAGCAAGACGTCTTTCTTCCTCAATATGTTCTTTGGTCAGAAAAGTATTTTCTAAAGGTAATAACTCATTCTCAAAACCTGCAATAATTACACATGGAAACTCTAGTCCCTTGGCACTATGAATAGTCATTAAACGTACTTTATTTGTAACTTCGCTATCTTTAGTATCTAATGGAGTTAAAAGCATAATATTATTTAAATATGTTGTTATAATATCTCTAAGCTTATAACCATTATTTATCTCTTGATCTTTATAATCTTCATTAAATGACGCAATTAGTTCATAAATATTTCTTACACGTGATGATGACGAATCTTTATCTTCAGCTTCGTCACGAGATTCATAGTAAGATAAAATTCCTGTATCAAGAACAAGTTTCTCTAAATAATCTACAACTTTTAGATTTTCTTTACTTTCCTCTAAAAGACTTATAAATCTATCTATCGTTGCTACAAACTTAGCAACACTTTTTGATTCCTTGCCGTATATTCTGCAAGCGTCATACATTGAACAGTCTTGTTCTTTAGATATATTTTTTATTTTACTAATTGTTGTTTTTCCAATTTTTCTAGAAGGAACATTTATGATTCTTTCTAACGATAAATCATCACTTGTATTTATACATAGCTTGATATATGACAGAACATCTTTTACTTCTTCTCTATCAAAATATCTTAAACCTCCATATACATGAAAATCTATTCCCTTTTTTACTAACTCTTGTTCAATTAATTTCGATTGAGCGTTTGTTCTATATAAGATAGCAATTTCATCATTTTCAAAATGTTGTTTTGCAACCTTAGATTGCATTAATGATACTAACTTTGTAATTAGCTTTGCTTCTTCTATTGCAGTATCGGATTCTATTACAATAACTTTTTTATCTGAATTTTCGTAAGCTGATTTCAATTCTTTATTTACAAATCTATTTTGATTATTTTTAATTAAACTATTAGCAGTTTTTAAAACAGAATTTATTGAACGATAATTTTTTAATAATTGTACTTGTTTTACATTTGAAAAATCTTTTGTAAACCTAAACATATTGTCGATAACTGCACCTCTCCATCCATAAATAGATTGGTCATCATCACCAACGACTAATACATTGGTTTCATTACCGGCCAGTAATCTGAGCCATTTATATTGAAGCTCGTTAGTATCTTGAAATTCATCAACCAAAATTTGTTTATACTTTAGGTTATAAAA
The DNA here is from genome assembly GCA_036311285.1 of Ruminobacter sp. Lineage (GTDB taxonomy): Bacteria > Pseudomonadota > Gammaproteobacteria > Enterobacterales > Succinivibrionaceae > JAXJQF01. The sequence continues at coordinate 3,370 of JAXJQF010000011.1, forward strand.
TTTTCTTACCTCAAGATTATCTTTTAATAATTCATAAGTTCTTAACAATATTTCAGAAAAATCTACTACACCTAATTTTTCACATCTATCCTGATATAAAGTGTAAACATCTGAAAACTTTTCTAAATTACTTTCATTTTCCCAACAATCTGATGGACGTTTACATTTTTCTTTTAAAGCACTGATCTGATTTAAATATTGTTTTGCCTTAGAAGTTTCTTTAATACCAAGACTCTTTAAAATCTCGTTTATAATTTTCTGTTGAATAGATGTATCTATAATAGAAAAGTTGGAATTTAAATTTGCTTCCTTAAAAAAACGACGCAAGATTAATAAACATGTACTATGAAAAGTAGAACATGTTATATACTTAATATCTTCATAATTTAATAAACTCTCTAATCTATTACGCATCTCTTGAGCTGCTTTATTAGTAAAAGTAACGGCTAAAATATTATTTGAGTTTATTTGATGGTGTTTGATAAGATAAGCTATTCTATGAGTTAGAACTTTTGTTTTACCTGTACCAGCTCCAGCAATAACTAATAAATTAGTCAGTTCTGACGATACAGCCTTCCTCTGCTCATCATTTAAATCACTCAATATATGTTCACAATTCATTTTATATTTCCTTTCATAAAAATATTTGTAATAATTCTGATATGTTTTCTATTTTACAATTTGGTAATACTCTTAATTTTTTTTCATTCATTCTATATTGTGTTTGCCAAATTACTTGTGCGCCAATATTATATGCACCAAACACATCTGTTTTTTCATCATCACCAACATGACATAATTCTAATGGTTTAATATTATAAAGCTTTAACAAATAATCAAATATTCTTTTTGACGGCTTTGCCCCTATATTTATATTTGCATAGATAAAATTATCAAATAGATTTCCTAATTCCTTATTCTGAAAATTTGCATTTCCATTAGATAAAACGACTAATTTGTACTTACTTGCTAAGCTCGATAAAACATCAAATGTTTCACGTGAAATATTTATATTAGACCTTATTTCAATAAAATACTGTAGTAATTCTTTAGATTTTTTCTTTGCTTCTGAACTTGAATATCCATTACGGATTAATAAGTTATATAACACAAAAAAACGTAATAAACTCACATCGCTACTTAATTCCGGTAATTCAAAAACTAACCTTTTCTTTTCCTGGTTATATACTTCTTTACTAAACTCAAAGTTATTAAAATAATTAGACTTTAGGTGCTGATAAAATTCTTCTTCTGCATGTGTAATGATATCCTTATTATCATATAGCGTATCATCTAAATCAAAAGACAAAATTTTAGGTTTAATTATTTCTTTATATATAATCATTTACTAATAACACTTACTGTTCTTTCTCGATTGCTTTTTCTAGCGGATGTGACTTTGAATATTCTTTCTTTAAGTAATTTACGTCAACATGTAAATACATTTGAGTAACACTTAAAGACGAGTGACCTAAAATTTCTTGTACCACTCTTAAATCCCCCCCTCTTGACACCATTTCAGTCGCACATGAATGTCGAAGCTTGTGTGGACTTAAACTTATAGGTAATTCTAAGTTTTTTCCTTTTTCTTTCATCATCAACTGAACAGCTCTTGACGATAATGGATTACCAAATTTATTGATAAACACATTGTCACATGTTGGTGAAAATGTTTCTCTTACGTTCATCCATACAAGTAAAGCCTTTAATGCATGTTCTCCAAATGGAACAATACGCTCTTTATTCCCTTTACCTAGAATTAAAATTTCTTGTTTAACAAAATCTATATCACATATTTTAATATTCAAAAGTTCGGATAATCGAATTCCTGTTGCATACAATAACTCGAGGATTGCACAATCTCTAAAATCTTTCGTTTTACCTTCAGATTCTAGATTTATAATTTGTTCAAATTGTTCATTATTGATAAATTGAGGTAAATTTTTACTAAACTTAGTTGTCTTAATTAAGTAAAGGGGTGATTTTTCTATATAACCTTTCATAAGAAGAAAATTATATAAACTCTTTAATAATGAAATTAAATGAGCTCTAGAACGATTACTTATAGGTTCATCGTTGTCTTTTTTATAATTTCTAATAACGTATCTTATTGATACTTCATCAAGCTCTTCCCATGTTTTTAACTTAGGATTATTTTCTCTTATTATAGAAATTACTTTTTTTAAGGTTACCCAATATCCCTTACATGTAACTGGACTAAGCTTCTCATTTTTGTCTTTATATTTTATAAATTCAAAAAGTCGTTGAACAAACAAATTTTCTTTTTCAATACTGTTTTCTAGATTATATATCTTATTCATATAGATATTATATTTGAACACTTCCGTCGAAGACAGAATCTACAACTTCATTTACAGTTAAACTTATTTTGTTTTTTATTTTTTTTATAGTATATTCTTTTTTGTTTAATGAAACTGTAAAAGTATCATCAGCTTTGTCAGAATATAAAGCTATCATAGAAGACAATGAAGATATACTACTTTCAACTTTACCTTGTTTGTCATAAGCAGAAATTTTATAAATACTCCCCTTCTTTTCATCTATAAAAACCACAACAACATCTGCAACAAATCTCTCATGATTTATTATTTCTGATGCAATTTTTTCTTCCACACTTTTATCATCAATGGGGTTATTTACAACACATAAAGTTCTAAATACATTCAAACAATTGCAAAGTATATTTTTTTCAGAAAGCTGTAATATATATGTTTTCTCTTTTTTTACCGCTTTAAAATTGATATTACTTGGTTCAAAATCTGGTGTACCAATAAAAATTTCATGTAGATTATCTTTACAAAAATTAATAACCTTACTTCCAAAACTTGTACCTATTTTCAAACTATATTTATTAGATAGACCTTTTTGATAAACAAAATGATAAATCATAACAAATAACTCTGGTGAATCATTTATTATTTCATTACCATTTTTATCATATATTCTGCAATATATATCATCATCTGAATCATATGGAGGTTCAATTACTAATAAATAATCAAACCCAATACCATATTTTCTTGAAGAAAGTTTTTCTATTTTTTTCTGAGAAAGATAAATATTCTGAGTAATACAATCAATTACTACAGCATCCTCATTTCCACAATATAACTTTGAAAAAAACAGAATCACTTTCTTTCTCTTTTGTTTGTTACAATAATTTTTCTTTTTGCCACAAGTCTTCAAATGTTTCACGTTCTCTAATAACATGTTCAACATCTTGATCTACTAAGATTTCAGCAGCTCTTGGACGCGAGTTGTAATTAGAAGACATAGCAAAACCATAAGCCCCCGCTCCCTTAACAACTAAGTAATCGCCAGAGCCTACCTTTAAAGTTCTATCCTTTCCTAAGAAGTCTCCTGTTTCACAAATAGGGCCTACAATATTATAAGTGCTTTCTTCTTTATCTGTAATTTCAACTTCCTTTATATCCATCCATGATTCATATAATGATGGTCTAATTAAGTCGTTCATAGCTGTATCAACTATACAGAAATTACAAACTTCTCCTTTCTTAATATATTCACATTTTGCTAATAAAATGCCCGCATTTGCAACCATAGCTCTACCTGGTTCACAAATAATCTTAAGATCATAGTTAGTTAACTTTTCCTGCACCTTAGATAAATATTCCATTGGTGTTGGAGGTGTTTCATCCTTATAAACAACACCTAAACCTCCTCCAATATCAATATGTTCTAAAACAATGTTTTCAGCTTTCAAACGGTCAACTAAAGCTAAAACCCTATCTAAAGCATCCATAAATGGCGTAATTGTTGTTAATTGAGAACCTATATGACAATCAATACCGACAACCTTTAGACCACTTAATTGAGCTGCCTTTTTGTAAAGTTCAAAAGCCTTCTCAATTTGAACACCAAATTTATTGTTTTTTAAACCTGTTGAAATATATGGATGTGTTTTTGCATCAACATCAGGATTAACTCTTATAGAGACAGAAGCTTGTTTACTTAAAGAACAAGCTACTTCGTTAATTCTTAATAATTCAGCTTCTGATTCAACATTAAAGCATAAAATTCCTTTATCTAAAGCAAATTTAATATCTTGTTCTGACTTTGCTACACCAGAATAAACAACCTTCTTAGGGTCACCACCTGCCTTAATAACTCTTGATAATTCACCACAAGATACAATATCAAAACCAGCCCCTTTTTTGGCCATCAATTGTAAAATAGCAATATTACTATTAGCTTTTACCGCGTAACACACTAATAATTCTTTATCTGTTATTGCAGAATTAAATTGGTCAAATCTATCTTCTAAATACTTTTTAGAGTACACATATAAAGGTGTTCCATACTTAGATGCTAACTCCTTTAAATTCACACCATCCATATGCATTACGTTATTTTTATAATCAAGACATTCCATAAATTTTTCCTTAATCACTCTTTTTTAATCTTCTTTTATTACTTCTAATTCTTGACTGTCTTCATTTATTTGTTCAATATTACTCTCTTCTTCATTAGGAATATATAAAGACCCTTTTAATCCACAACCTGTTAAACCTATAAACAATAATAAACAAATAATAAATTTCATCTTACACCTTTCCCTATATGCAGAACGGTTCTAAAACATTATCCTCTATATTAACATATAAAAATTGAGGTAAATTAAAATACTGTACACATTTTTTCTGAGTACCTTCAGTGTCAGTATTCTTTGAATAAAATAAAGATATTTCATGTATAAAATCAGTAATATTACCTTTAAAGCCGTAGTACACCTTCATTATGCGATGTTCATCAGATTGATATATATCATACCAACCATTACTGTGTTTTATAATAAAATACTGAACACAACCATACATTGAGTTATTGCTTATTATACTAGGAATAGAATTATCTTTTTCAGGTCTACTTAAATCATCTGAATAAAATACAAATTTCCGCCCTGAATAATAAATCTTTGAATAAGCACCATTGTACAAAAAATCTACAAATTTATCTGTTTCTGAATGTATTAAATTCAAACAATTTTGTATTAATAGAACAACTTGCTTATGTATATAATTTCTTGTGTGCTTACTATACACATAACAGTCAATATCTACTGATAACCCTTCACCAATTACTAGATAATCTAACAAATCAGATATAAATTCATGCATGAAATAGGTACCTTCATAATGTCTATGAATTATTTCATTCCACGTATTACTCATAACTATATCAATAGATCCTACTAGTGATAAACCTTTTTCACCAAATGAAAATACATTTAAATCATTATTATTAACAGTCAATAAATCTATATCATTAGTTGGGTCAGAGGTTACATTTACATATACCCCACATTTTGTAATTTGTGCAGGAAGAAGCAAATTCTTATTAGTTAATACAACGTATGAATCCTTAAAAGTTTTATCTAAATCTGAAATAAATGACTTAACCTTATTTGAATCCATTTCATTCTCAGATTTAACATGTATTTTAGTATTTTCATCAAGAATTTTATTAAAATAACTGAATATCACAGCCCTTGATAATTCATCAAACCTTACTAACGGTTTTTGAACAATAATTTCTCTTGAATTTAATGAGCTAGTAAAAATATACCAACCAGATCTACAAAGAGAAGACTTTGACACTTCTACAATCGATATATCCTTCTCATAAACACTATAAGCTTTATCTAGTAGAAATATATTAATTTTATCTTCATGTGTATCAAACGATGAATATAGTTTTCGACTCAATACACACATATCTGTGAAATTAATAGCATCTATAATATTATTTCTTTCACCAAATAGTAATAATGATTTATAACTCTGCATCAATGCATTGAACACCGTGCCGTACATTTTCTTTATATCAAAAATGTTTATCTGATTTCGTTTATTTAATTTTTCTACACGAGATTTTGACCAATTCCATTGAGTTAATAACTTCTTGACGAAATTTTTTCTCTTAATAATAGCTGTTGGTTTTTCGATACTTTGAATATCATCAGAAATTTTTAAATAGAAACAAACTCTCAATAAATCTATTCGTTCATTATCATTACGTTTTTCAAGATAATCATTAATTTTCTTATACACCATATAATAGCTATCCAAATTTTCAACATGGTCTAGCTTCTTATGCATATTATCTTTAATTTGCATAGAAACTAAAAATGTATTTGGATACTCATTACTATAAGCTTCCATCAATAATATCTTTATAACAGCTTTATACGGAGCATCTGTTCCTTTATATAACAGCCATAAAGCAGACCCATAATATTCATCTGAAGGAATATCACCAACTTGACCAAAATCAATCCAATCAGTCTTCTTTATCTTATTTTCATTTACTAACGACTTAACATAATGTTCATAATCATGTTCACGTTTACATGGAACAATCATCCAAAGTATTTTTTGGCCTGCAACATAAATAGTAGATCTATAAAACTCATCAAGTAAAAACATATGTTGAGCTGTTCCACAATCTTCTGCATCAGCAATAGCTAAATTCTTTTCTAAAAACTTATTTTCTTTTACTACAAAGAAATTTATATCCTGTCCGTATTGTTCTCTTGCTAAATTTTTTATATATAAACACTTTTTTTCTAATAGTGCTATTTTTTGTGTATCCATATACTTAGACACACAAACCCAATAATCAACATCACTTCGTGGACCTTGACCTACAGAAGAAGTACTACCCATACAAAATAAAGAAAGTATTGAACACTCAACCTCAATATTCATTTTTTGGTTAGATTCATACTCTATTTGCTCTAAGATCTTCTTCTGGTGAATATTAGGTTTAAAGTTATGAATACCATGCGGAATATCTCCAGGTAAACAACACGGTAATGCTTGATTATTAAAATGTAAAAGTAAAGGAACTAGATGAAATAATCTCTCACCTTCATAAGACATTATCTCTAATGCATAAGAAATTCTTTTATTATTAAATTCATCATATGCATTTTCTAATTCTTTTATTCTATACAATTAACAAATTCCTCTTGGTATAAAAATTAGATAATTTTTTTAGCTAATTCTAAATCATTATTACCTATTAAATAGGTAATATAATTTTTTCTTAATTCATTTATCAATTCATTATTATTTGATGAAATAATTTCTAAATGCAATAAAAATTCTTGATTATTATCATACTTAACAGCGAAGAAAAACTCTAATTCTTTAACCCCATACTTTCTTAATTTTGGTAGAAATTCATTAAATAGCAAATACTCCTTTCTGTCACATAAAACACGAAGCATTATCCCTTTTAGGTAGTTAAATTCTTTATCATTAAACACTTCAATTAAATTGTATAATTGATCTTTATTAACAGTCTTAGCTGAATTATAAAATCCACTACAAAACTCTTTAAATACATTTATATCAATATTTATATTTGATATTTCTTTATTATTTAATAACTTTACTACATCAATTATTCTGTTATCCGTCAATGCTGTCTTCAATAAACAGTTCAACATATCCGCACCTAAAGAATTACTATCATTTAAGCCTGATAATACGTCATATATATCTATATCTCTTTTTAAGTCAAAATTCTTTAATAAGACCTTTGCATTTTCAGATAAAACATCTTCTGTAATATCTAATTTCTCTTGATATTTTATAGCTATCCATAACTTCATGTATGAAAATATCTTTTGATATTTTTCAGAAACCTTTGATTTTGATAATAATAAATATGCTGTTTTATAATCAGACTTATTTATCAAAACTAATATCTTTTCAAAATTCTTTATTATCTTTTTGTCTGATGGAGTTGTGTCAAACAATGAGTACAAACTTAAAATTTTCTTTATTAAATCTACAAATAGATTTAATAAAAAATAAGCTAAAATCAACACTAAAAATAGTGTAATACAACTTGTTTCAACAGAATAACCTAAGAAATTAATATATACAAAACCTTGATTGCCTAATAAATTCGGAGTAAAAATTATTGCAGCAACAAGTACCCAGAATATAACAAAAATTCTTATCATAAACTTATCCTTTATTACTTATTAAGACTACAATATTTTTCAAATTGTAATAAACTTTCTTTGATTCTATTTAAATCATCATCATTAATTTTATTATTTACAAACTTGGTTGATTTTAAATATTTAATTTTCTCAAGAATAACCTTTACACCGTTGTCTTCTTGATTATAGTACTTAGAAATAACACTTTCTAAGTAATTCAAATATTTTATATATAGCTCGTTATCAAAATTTAAATATGCTTGTTGAGCTAAATTCACCTTAATAATTAAATTATTTCTTATAATTGATTTGTATCTATCATCTAAGAACAATATATCATCAGCAACATTATTCTTTTTAACAACTATAATTTCGTTGATGAAATTATTAAAAGATACTTTTAATGTATTAATCCAATCTTTCTCTTCATTTATACCAATTTCATCTTTATTAACTTCATGAACTGTTTTTTTATATGAAGGCAATTCTAATTTCAATAATAGATTTTCGATTGCCATTAGCTTTAATAACACTTCATTTTTATCTGTAGTTTCAATTCTTCTTAAATTTAATATTGTTTCTTCGATAACAGCTTGAAAGGATAGAATATTTTCATCCTGTATTTCCCTAGATACCTTTAAAGCACTTTCTAATAACACAATTAACTTATGTGGATCATTTTCTGTGTGTGAAAGAATATTAATTAAAGACAATAAATACTTAATTTCTTGTTTTTTCCAATAGTTATTACTTATTTCACTTTCTATTTTTTCAAGCTTTGATGAGTGTTCTTTTATATTGCTACTCATACCTTTTAATACTGATAATTCATTAGAATAATCTTTATTATTTGCTTGTAGTTCTTTAATACTATTAGATAAATAAAGAATATCACTTTCATTATTTTTTTTATTCTTTATTTCTTTTATTTCATTTGTATTGTTTTCTAAAGTCGATTTTAGAGAGACTAGCTGGTGTTTAAATTCTATATTTTCTTTTATGTTAACATCATACACATAATAAAGACATGCGATATTACCAATTACCAAAATAGGAATCAAAAAATAACAAAAGAATAGTTTTATCACACTTAAAAATAAATTATTTTTTTTTATTTTCTTTTCTTCTTTATTTTCCATATACAACATCCATTTAAAATAAAAAGGAGTTTTACTTACACGTATAAATAAAACCCCTAAGTAATAATAGTAATTATGCGTAGTTAGAATTTAAATATTGACAGTAAGAGAGGTCATCAGTTACTTCTCTATATGCATAATTTAATTTCTCTAAATGCTTATTGAGTTCATCTTGTTGCTCATCTTCTAATTCAAAGCAACATAAAACACTACCATATTCCAAACCTCTAGAACGATAGTGGAAACAAGTTATATTATAATCTGTTCCTACTGTTTCTAAAAATTTTAATAAAGCATCTTTCACTTCAGGGAACTCAAATTCATAAGCCTTTTCATTTACTCTAATTGGAGTATGACCACCAACCATGTATCTAACATGATTCTTTGCTAAAATGTTGTCGGTCATATCAGTAACATCATATCCAGCATTCTTAAGCTGTTCAATGATAGAAATTAATTCTTCTTTCCCTTTAGTTAAATGAACACTTATAAATATTCTTGCAGAGTTTTCCTTAGCAAATCTGTAATTGAACTCTGTTACCGCTCTTCCACCTAACTGCTTACAAAATTCTAAAAATGAACCTTTTCTTTCAGGAATCTTTACTGATAATATACCTTCAGCAAATTCGCCTAATTCACATCTTTCTGACACAAATCTTAAAGTATGGAATTTTAAATTTGCACCAGATAAGATCGCAGCCATTTGAATGTTTTCATCATTCTTTAACTCAGGATGATTTCTAACATACTTCTTTAAACCTGCTAAAGACAATGCTCCACTAGGTTCTGAAACTGCTCTTGTATCTTCAAATATGTCTTTCATAGCTGTACATATTTCATCATTTGAACATGTAATAACTTCATCAACATATTGTTTTAACAATCTAAAAGTTTCTTCACCTATTTTTTTAACAGCAACACCATCAGCAAATAACGAAACCTTTTCTAGACTTGTTGGCTCCCCTTTTTCCATTGCAGCTTTTAGACACGCACTACCTTCTGCTTCTACTGCAATAAACTTAATATTTGGCATTAACTGCTTGATATATACAGCCATACCAGCAGCTAAACCACCTCCGCCAACTTGAACAAAAACATGAGTTAAATTTGAATTTTGTTTCAATAACTCATCCGCTATTGTTCCTTGACCAGCGATAACGTCAACATCATCATATGGTGGAATTAAAGTATAACCATTAGCTTCTGCTAATCTCTTACTTTCAGCATAAGCTTCATCAAAATTCTGTCCATATAATACAACGTTGCCACCAAGACGTCTTACTGCATCAACTTTAATATCAGGAGTGGTATTAGGCATCACAATTGTGGCCTTTATACCTAATTTGGCTCCTGTTAATGCTACGCCTTGAGCATGATTGCCAGCAGATGCAGCGATAACACCTTTAGCTAATAAATCCTTAGGTAAAGTAGCGATTTTATTATATGCTCCACGTATTTTAAAAGAATGAACCTTTTGCATGTCCTCTCTTTTTAAAAATACCTTAACACCAAATCTTTCACTAACCTTATCTAATTTTTCTAAAGGTGTACGTATAGCAACATCATATACAGGAGATAATAAAATTTTCTTAAAATATTCCTCTGAAGTTGGAGTACTCATATATATTACCTTAAATGTTACTAATATCTCTTACGCCACCTTTATCAGCACTAGATGCTAATAACGAGTATGCTTTTAATGAATTTGATACTATACGTTCTCTTGATGCAGGCTTCCAAGCTAAATCACCCCTTGCATTCATCTTAGTTCTTCTAGCTTCTAATTCTTCATCCGAAATATCAATCTTTATAATACGATTTGGTATATCAATAACAATTGTATCTAATTCTTCAATTAAACCAATATTCCCTTCACTAGCAGCTTCTGGAGAAACATGACCAATAGATAAACCTGAAGTACCACCAGAGAAACGACCATCTGTAATTAAAGCACATGACTTCCCTAGACCTATTGATTTTAAGTATGATGTCGGATAAAGCATTTCTTGCATACCAGGGCCACCTTTTGGACCTTCGTAACGAATAATAACAACGTCACCAGCTTCAACCTTCCCTCCTAAAATACCAGATACAGCATCTTCTTGGCTTTCAAATACTTTTGCTTTACCTGTGAATTTTAAGATTGACTTATCCACACCTGCAGTCTTAACAATACAACCGTCAACAGCTAAATTACCAAATAAAACAGCTAAACCACCATCTTGGCTATAAGCATTTTCCTTTGATCTTATACAACCATTAGCTCTATCTGTATCTAAAGAGTCATACATCTTAGATTGACTAAATGCAGCTAAACTAATCACTCCACCTGGAGCTGCTTTATACATTGATAAAACGTCTTCTGAAGATGTTCTAGTGATGTCATATTGGTTAATAACTTCCCCCATAGACATACCTAAACATGTATTCACGTTTGTGTTAATCAATCCAGACTTTTCTAATTCACCTAAGATTGACATAACACCACCTGCTCTGTGAACATCTTCCATATGATAAACAGCTGTAGATGGAGCTACCTTACATAAATGAGGAACCTTCTTAGACAAACGATCAATATCGTCCATCTTGAAATCCACGCCTGCTTCATAAGCAACTGCTAATAAATGTAATACAGTATTTGTAGAACCACCCATTGCAATATCTAAAGTCATAGCGTTTTCAAATGCAGCTTTTGTAGCAATACTTCTTGGTAAAACAGATTCATTATCATTTTCATAATAATCCTTAGCCATTGCTACAATTCTTTTAGCAGCATTCTTGAATAATTCTTTTCTCTTTATATGAGTTGCCAATAAAGAACCATTACCAGGTTGTGACAACCCCAAAGCTTCAGTTAAACAATTCATAGAATTAGCTGTGAACATACCTGAACATGAACCACATGTTGGACAACCGTAAATTTCAGCTTGTTCAACTTCTTCATCTGTCACATTCTTATCTGCAGCAACAACCATGATATCAACTAAATCTAACTTTTCTCTTCCTGCTACTGGTTTGTCTGTCTTTCCTGCTTCCATTGGACCACCAGAAACAAAAATTACAGGAATGTTTAAACGCATAGCGGCAATCAACATACCAGGAGTTACTTTATCACAATTTGAAATACAAACTAATGCATCAGCTTTATGAGCATTACAAGAATACTCTACAGCATCAGCAATAATTTCACGGCTTGGTAAGGAGTAAAGCATACCTGAATGCCCCATTGCTATACCATCATCCACAGCAATTGTGTTAAATTCCTTTGCTATACCACCAGCTTTTTCTATTTCACGACATACCATTTGTCCTATTTCGTGTAAATGTACATGTCCTGGAACAAATTGAGTAAACGAATTAGCAACAGCAATGATAGGCTTACCAAAATCTTCGCTCTTTACACCTGTTGCACGCCATAAAGCACGGGCACCAGCCATGTTTCTCCCTTCGATTGTCACTGATGAACGATATTTAGGCATATAAAACTCCAATAATAATTAAAATATTAAAAATAATAAAACCAAAAGCAATTATAATTTAATCACTTTTGGTTAGATATTGTCACATTAAGACTATTTTACAGGATATAACCAACCCCATTTATCTTCAGTCTTTCCATTAAATAAACCAAAAAATGCATCTTGAATTTTCTCTGTAACTGGACCTCTTGAACCACATCCAATTGAGAAACCATCAACTTCACTTACAGGTGTAATTTCTGCTGCAGATCCAGTCATAAAGATTTCATCAGCTAAATATAAAGCTTCTCTATGAATTCTTTCTTCTCTGATCTTGTATCCCATATCTTCTGCTAATTTCATTACACAATCTCTAGTAATACCAGGTAAAATTGCACATGAAATTGGAGATGTATATAAAACACCATCCTTAACTAAGAAGATATTTTCACCAGAACCTTCTGCTAAATAACCATCTACATCTAAAGCAATACCTTCAGCATAACCATGTTGCTTTGCTTCGTTAGAAATTAATAATGAAGATAAATAGTTACCACCAGCTTTAGCACCTGTCGGAATTGTATCTGGAGCTAAACGTCTCCATGAAGACACACCTACTTTAACTCCTTTCTTCATGCCTTCTTCACCAAGATAAGCACCCCACGGTAAAACACCCATGATTACTTCGATCTTCGCATCTGCAGGAGGTTTTACACCTAAACCAACATTACCGATAAATGCTAATGGTCTAATGTAACCAAATTTTAATTCATTTTCTTTCATTAGGTCGCAACATGCTTGACATAATTCTTCTAATGAATAAGGAATAGAAATTCTGTAAATTCGAGCTGAATTTAATAATCTCTGCATATGCTCTTTTAATCTGAAAATAATTGTTCCATTTGGAGTATCATATGCTCTTAAACCTTCAAACACAGATGTACCATAATGTAACGCATGTGTCATTACATGTACATTTGCTTCATCCCAAGGAACAAACTTTCCATTAAACCATATTGATTTAGTTGTTGCTTTATTACTCATAAAATATAAACCTATTCCTCACGTTTTCTTTATTACTTGTTATTTGATACTAGTATAGATCTAATTCAAATAATATGCACAATTTTTATAATTTATTTGTAATCCTTATTTACCAGATACATTATTAAAGCATAATACTCTGCTTCATTAGAAATGTTCTTTGTAATTAAAGAATACTTATTATTAACCACAACTGTTGGAACACCTTGAATTTTTGAGTCCATAGTTTTTTGTTTATATTGATTGGCCATATTTTGAATTGGGAATGACTTGTATTGTTTTTCAAATACATCTTTTGGAATACCTAATTCCGTAACCATATTTACTAATTCTTCATGTGACTGAGGAATTTTGTTTTCATCATAAATCTTCTTGTCAAAGAAATTAGTAAATTGTTCATTCATTTGCATACTTGTAGCTGCAGCATAACTCTTTTGAAATTCCACACCCATATGTCCACCTAAATAGTGAACAGGATTACCTACAAAATAAACATCCTCAGGTAAAATTTGAGTAATTTTATTTATAGTAGGCAACAAAGCATGACAATGTCCACAGAAGAAAGAGAAAAATTCTCTTACTTCTTTCTTTTCAGATAAAGCATTACCTTCTATAACCTTGTAGTGTACACCTTCTTTAAAATCGATCTTTACATTTTTTGAAGCTTCTAAAATTTGTTCAGGAGTATCAAATTTTACTTCATCCGAAGCATAAACCATAACACTTGATAATGCAGTTATAGAAACTGCAGCAATGATTTTATTAAATAAATTCATAATAATATCCTTATTTATAATCCCATGTAGATACTTTTTTATACAAATCAAATTCTGATCGATAATAAGGAGTAATATATCCTTTAGCTACATATTTAAATAGTAATGACAATAATAAATTGTTTTTCTTAAACAGTTTCACAAAAATAAAAACAGCTTTTACAAATTTTCTACTCAATTTTATACTATTATTACAATTATGAAAATTCTTCTTAATTTTTCGTAACGTAAAAATTGCTAAAGTATCAGCTAATAAACAAAATTCTCTTATTCCCCCTTCTTTTTTAGGAATAATTTCTATAAATTCTAAAGCTTGAACACAATGACCATACGCCACATTAATATATTCTGCATATTCAGTATTAAAATCTGCTCCAGATGTAGCCTTAAAAGGAAGCCATGATACACCTCTTTCTTTATCATCATGAATATCTTTTATTATATTTGTCAATTGTAAAGCGGCGCCAAAAGAAACCGATAAAGGTAAAAGCTTTGAGTAATTTTCATTAATTTTTGGAGAATATAAAGCAAATAATCTTAACAACAATTCACCAACAACACCTGCTACAAAATAACAATATGCATCTAATTCATCTAAAGTTGAAATTTTGCTCCATCTGTCAATTTGCTTCATCCCCGAACACATAACTTCTAAACATCGTTTTATTATGTTTCTTACAGGGTCATCAAAGGAATAATAACGTTCTATAACGCTATCTAATTCATTAACTAATGATAATTCTGTAGGTTTTGCAGAGTTTGTAATTAGTTCTGATAATGATCGTTTAAACCCCGACATTAAATCAGGATTAAATTCTTTTAATAATAAAGGAAACTCATTTAGATACTTAATTTTAAGTTCTTTATTAAGTTTTGGGTCATCTTCAATAGTATCAACTATTCTGCATAATAAATAAGTATTACCAACCCAATCTCTTAATATTTCGGGTAATAAAGGAATTGTTAACGCAAAAGTTCTAGATACATTCAACAAGTGAACATTTTGCTTATCTATTGTCATTATAGTCATAGTAAATCTCATACAAACATATAACAACATTATATAAAAAAGCTTATACAAAAGCAAAAGAGCCTTGATATAAAAATCAAGGCTCCATAAAAATCGAATGGCGGAATGGACGGGACTCGAACCCGCGACCCCCTGCGTGACAGGCAGGTATTCTAACCAACTGAACTACCACTCCAACTAAAATAAAAAGCCTGGCAATGACCTACTCTCACATAGCGAATGCTACACTACCATCGGCGCAACTGCTTTTCACTTCTGTGTTCGGAATGGTTACAGGTGGTTCAACAGCGCTATCGTTACCAGGCATATCCTTTATAAAA
>JAXJQF010000012.1:0-32385 GCA_036311285.1 Ruminobacter sp.
CTGCTTCTAGTTCAAACAATGGCATTTCGAGAACTCCAGCAATATGATCTATATTGTTTTTGCAAATTTTAGTATCGGTAAATTTTTTGTCGTTGTCCCAAACTATTTCACCTTGAAAATGATTTAACCATACATAGAACATTACATTACTAAAATTCTCAACTAAGTCGCTAAAAGACATAAGAGTATCATTTAATGCTTCACCTCCAACGATAATAGTATGGAAGAAAACTTGGTGTCCCATTTCTTGCAGAATGCTAACAATTTCGTTACGAATTAAATAATTTGTAAAGTTAATAAAACAGCTTGCTCCTGAATCAATGATTACATCAGTTGTTTCTGGATTTGCATTTATTATAGATTCAATTAAAGTGTCGAATTTTGATGGATCTACTTCGTTATTTTTGCCAACAATATTATAAAATTGTACGTTTAAAGCTTTTACAGCAGTAAAAGAAGCGTTGCGGGGGTCAATGTCTATGTTGTAAACATGACGTCCTTTAGATATAAGATATTGTGCAAAAACAGAAGATAAAAAACTTTTACCCACGCCGCCTTTAGATTGTAGAATTAAATGTATGTTCATTAGATTTATTCCTTATAAATGTTAAATTAAAGTAAGTCATTGATGTTGTTTTCAACATCTTCTATTGTTCTTTGCTTCATTTGAGGTTGATTAAGAGAAGCAACTTTTAATTGACGTTCTTTTCTAATCTGGTCAAATGAAAGTTTTTTGTTTTGATTATCGTTATTAGTAGTTTCCTCTTTTTCTTTTGAAGTAATATTTTCTTTAAGAGAAAATTCTATTTTTGTGTCTGGTAGTTTTTTAAGAGCGTTATAAAAACCTCGTGAGCTACAGTTTATTTTTTTTTCTATAATTAGAGCTTGATATATCTGTGATATTTTCATTCCCATATTAAGATTTGCTTTTATTTGTTCAAAGTTAATTTTGATTTGTATTTCAATCGGTATTTTTTTATTTGCAGATTTTAACGAATTAACAGTCTTTAAAATATAGTCATCATTACTCATATTTATACGTCCTATTCCTTAGACTTACATAAATGTGCAAAAAACTTACACAAACGTGCAAAGAGCTTACATAAATGTGCAAGAAACTTACATAAATGTGCAAAGAGTTTACATAAATGTGCAAAGAACTTACATAAATGTGCAAGAAACTTACATAAATGTGCAAAAACGTAAGACTAGTGTAATATGTGGGAACAAACTTGTCAATAGTTTGCCAAATATTGTATAATTATTGTAATACTAATTTATGTGCAAGATAGGTAAAGTGACGTACACTTTACATTTTCACTTATTCGCAACAAACGTTGCTCAACGGACTATCTTGCTCTCAAATGCCGAGTGCTTGAGGTAGATAATGGCAAAAAATCAAAGAGAAACAGACGAAAAAAAAACAAAAAGATTCACAATAAGATGTACAGAATCAGAATTTGAAAAGATCAAATCTATAGCTAAAGAACATAATATAAGCTGTAGTGATTTTTTTATTCGTCTAGCTATGAATAGACCTTTTGCATTATCAAATTATGATAAAGAACTTCATAATGAGTTAAAAATAGCTCATGGTGTATTGGGCAAATATGTTGGTATGCTCAAGATATATCTTGATTATTCAGACAAAAAAGATATACCAGAACGAGAAATGCGAGAGCAATTAAGAAAGGCAAAAGAGGCACAAAAGACAATAATAAATGCAGCATTGAATATTGTAGGTAAATACAAATAAGAAAAAATGATAATAAAAAAAATAAATAAAAGAGCAGGAATAACTGATAATTTTGGAAGTTTAGTTGATTATTTAACTGACACACAAAATAAGAGTAATCGTGTAAGTGAAATTCGTATTACAAATTGTGATACGGATAATCTTGATTTTGCAAAGTTGGATGTATTTGCAACTCAACAAATGAACCAAAGAAGCAAGAAAGAAAAGACATATCACTTGCTTATCAGTTTTGATGAAAAAGATAGACCTTTAAGCAAGCGAGAGCTTCAAGCTATTGAAGATAAAGTATGCAAGGATTTAGGTTTTGAAAAGCATCAAAGAATTAGTGTTTTTCATAATGATACAAATAATCCTCATCTTCATATTGCAATTAACAAAGTAGATCCAAAAAAATATACAGTTAAAGATCCTTATAGGGATCATTTAACAATGGCAAAAACAGCGTCAGAAATTGAAACAAAATATAACTTAACATCAACAAACCATAGTAAGAAATATACGGTTAGTGAAGTTCAAGCAAATGATTTTGAAAAACAACAAGGGATCGAAAGTTTTAAAACGTATATGCAGCGACTTGTTCCAGATATTCAAAATAAAAATTCATGGTCAGAACTTCATAGTTTTTTAGCTACTAATGGTATACAAATTAAAAAAAGAGCTAATGGATTAGTGTTTATATCAAATAACACTAGAATCAAGGCTAGTTCAGTTAATAGAGATTTTAGTTTAACAAAACTAGAGAAGAAATTAGGTAAATTTGAAGAAAGTAATGCGGATATTGTTAAAGAAAATTGGAAGAAAGAAAGTAAAGGTTATCAAGCCGATGTGCCTGTTCAGGATAATGATAAGTATCAGCAATATTTACTCGAAAAAGAAAATATGAAAGCTAATAATACTAATTTAAAGCGAAGTATAAGAAATGTAATTGACAATGCAAAATTATTGAAAAAGTTAGTATTTGTTCAAGCTCAAAACGATCCAGCAGTACAAGAAATAAATAAATTAATTAGTATGTTAATAAATTCTTCTGTTAGTAGTGAAATACAAAGTTTAGTTACTGAAAATAGACGTAAAACACGTTCAATGACAAGTTTTAAAGAATATTTAAAAGAAAAAAAATATGCATTAGAAAAGCAGAACGGTTCTCATGAAGAGAACCGTCATAACTTTTATGGTTTGTGTGCGTTTGATAAGATTTGCGAAATAAAATCAACCATAAATGAAAGATACATTTGGAACACACTCCCCATTACTAATAATGGTACAACAAAATTTAATTTTTTACAACATATTTTTGAAAAGAAAGTGAGAAATATTATAAATGACAGCACAAAACAACAAAGAATTAGCAGAATCGCAAACTTCATCCTCAATAAGATCAAGTTACGTTCTATCACAACTCAACGCATACCAAAGATCGCAATTATTGCCAAACGCTTGCGAGAATTGTCCCAATGCGTTATGGAAAATGCAAAACAAACAATTAGTAGCGTTTTGTCGAATAACCTTTCAGGAATCGTACAGAGACCAAAAGAACAATCAAATAATAGTACAAATGTGCGACGGAGTTATGCAAGACACTAATCAAGAGCAACAAATGCAAGATTTAGTAGAAGATATAAAAGAAGAAATTGATGAATTAGCAGAAGAAATACCAGAAATATCAGAAGCATTAGAGGAATTAAATAGTTTTGATCCTAGTAAAGATTGAGGATAACAAATGAAAGAAAAGAATTTATTACGTAAAGAGAGCGAACAAAATATAAGTACAGAGAAATACATAAAAATATTTGGTTCTTTAGCTTTTGTAATCGATTTGATTGTATCAATGCAAGTATCAACTCAAATGCTTGCATATAAAACAGGTTATACCTCTCAATTAGGTTATGAAATATCAGAGCATTTGTATTGGTTTTTCTCTATATATTTTTGGTATAGCGAATATGGTGCTGTACAACCTGAATTATTTGCTGAGCCTATTAAGCAAGGCGTATTTGTATTTGCATTATTATTCTTAGTAATTGCAACAGTAATAGGTTTAGTAAGAAGTAAATTAAAAGCGATTGAAACGCTGCACGGTTCTGCTCGTTGGGCAACTGAAAAAGAATTGTATTCAATGGCGTTGCTACATAAGAAAGATAAAAATGACAATAAGCCTTATGTATATGTAGGTGCATATAAAGACTCACACGGTAAAATCAAATATTTAAAACATAGTGGTGCTGAACATATACTTTGTTATGCACCCACAAGATCGGGTAAAGGTGTTGGCTTGGTAATACCTAGTCTTCTAACATGGAATGAATCTGCTTTAATAACCGACTTAAAAGGCGAATTATGGGCAATTACGGCAGGTTATAGAAAGAGTATAGGGCAAAAAGTTATAAGATTTGAGCCTGCTAGTATTGATAGTGCTAAGTGGAATCCTTTAGAAGAAATAAGAATTGGTACTCCTTACGAAGTTGGAGACGCTCAGAATCTAGCTAATATGATTGTGGATCCTGATGGTAAAGGGTTAGAGGGTGAGGGGTCGCACTGGAAAAAGACAGCCTTTGCTCTTTATACAGGATTAATATTACATGTTCTATATCAAAAGAAGAATGGAGATATAGAAGAAGCTAGTATGCGAGCTATAGATAATATATTTAACGATCCAAAGCTTGAACTCGGTAATTTATGGAAGAGCATGGCGGAATATCCGCATTATTGGAATGGAGAATATGAGGATGTTGTAGACGAAAACGGTCAGCCTGTTTTAGATGGAGGGCAGGGAGGAAAGCCTAAACAACGTAAAAAGGGTAAAGTACATCCAGTTGTTTTAGCTGCCGCAAAAGATCAAATGGACAGACCTGCAGAGGAGGGAGGCTCTGTTCTTTCAACAGTAAAATCAAATCTATCACTATATCGTGATCCAATTGTGACAGAAAATACATCACATTCAGACTTTAAAATTAAAGACCTTATGAATTGTAATGATCCAGTAAGTTGCTATGTTGTAACACAACCGGTCGATAAAACAAGATTAAAGCCTTTAATTCGTATATTCATAAATATGAGTGTGAGATTGTTGGCAGATAAAATGAAATTTGAAAACGGTCGTGGTGTAAGTTGTAATCATCATAGATTATTAATGATGTTAGACGAGTTCCCAAGTTTAGGAAAATTAGAAGTAATGCAAGAGTCACTTGCGTTTGTTGCTGGTTACGGAATTAAGTGCTACTTGATCACACAAGATTTAGAGCAGTTAAGAGATCAATACGGACAGCATGAATCAATAACTTCTAATTGTCACATTCAAAACGCTTATCCACCTAACAAAATTGACACAGCAAAATATTTATCTGAAATGACTGGTACAACAACGGTTGTAAAGAAATCAGTTACTAAATCAGGAAAAGGGGTAAATATTAGTACATCAACTACATTGCAAGAAGTTCAAAGGCCGCTTCTAACACCAGACGAATGTATGCGTTTAAAGGGTGCAACAAAAGTAGGTAACGATATTAAAGAAGCTGGAGATATGCTTATATTTAGTGCTGGTTATCCAGCTGTATACGGTAAGCAGATATTGTATTTTAAAGATCCTATTTTCTTAAAACGTAGCTTAATGGAAGCTCCTGTGCATACAGACGTAATAGAGCCTAAAGACAGGTATATTGATCCTGAAGAAAAAAAGCAAGAAGACGCACGACAACTTAAAGAAAAAATAGATATTAAAGTGAGTTTAGAAGAATTAAAAGAAGAGAATAAATAGGAACAAAAATAATGAAAGTGAATTTTAATAAAAAAAATGCTTACATTATTTTCAGTTTAATAGTTGCTATAACTTTAGCAATAGCAACTATTAAATCAAGTGGTTTAGTCGTTTATAACATCACAAATTCAATGCCTTTGGGTCTATATTATGTTGTAAGTGATAAGGCACATGAAGCTCAAAAAAATGATTTAGTTACTATTTGTCCGACAATTCGAGAAGATATTGTTATGGCAATTAATCAAGGATATTTAGAGCTAATAGAAAAAGGGGATTGTTGGATTAATCCTCTCTTAAAAAGAGTAATAGCAACTGAGGGCGATAATGTACTTATTAATGAAAATGGTATTTATGTTAATGGAGATTTAATAAGAGATTCTAAGCCGTATGAATATGACAGAAAAGGTAATTCATTGCATATAGCATACATGAATAGAAAGCTAAATAAATGTGAGTTTATAGTGAATACAGATAGTAGATATAGTTACGATTCACGCTATTTAGGCGTTTTTCATTGTGATGAATTAAGACAGATTGTAATACCTACATTTTTAACTTATGACAATGTAGAGTAAAAAGGAGTAGCGAATGAACAATATTTTATACGTAGATACAGAAACAACAGGTATTGATATTTTTACAAATAATAATGAAAGTATCTGGAAGAAAACATCAACAGAAGAGTTGCTGTCAATAAGTGTATTAGACGATAACGGTCAGTGTCTGTTTAATTCTTTAATTAAACCTCAAAAAAGAACGAGTTGGGAAGTCGCTCAAGAGATTAATGGCATTAGTCCAGATATGGTACAAAATGCTCCTTTTTTTGAAGAAGTAAAGGAAGAATTAAAACTGATCTTTAAGAATAAAGTTCTTGTGATTTACAACTGGGCGTTTGATTGTTTCTTTCTAGGTAGTGTGTTAGGGGAAGTTCAAGCGATCTATTGTTGTATGAAAGAATTTTCTAATTATTACTACTCAAAAATTGGAGCACCAGTTCCTAAACATCATAAACTCATAAACGCAGTGAATTATGTTAATCCAACCTTTAAGTATAAGGCACATGACTCTTTAGATGACTGTAGGGCTACTAAAGAGGTTTGGCATTATTTGTTACAAAAAGAAATAAATGTTGATGATCATAAAAGGGAGTTTATTCATCAATATGATTTATTAAATAAAAATTCGTAAGAGGTAATCATGAAATTGTTTATAGCAGAAAAGCCGAGTGTGGCTCGAGCAATAGCAGCTCAATTGCAAACAATAGACGCAAAACAAAAAGGAAAAATCATTTGTGAAAATGATGTAGTAGTGAGCTGGTGTTTTGGGCATTTATTTGAACTTGAGGAACCTGATTATTACATTAAACAAAAAGGAACTACAACTAAAGAATCTAGTGATGGTAAGTATTACTGGAGTTTTAATGATTTACCAGTTTTACCCGAACAATGGAAATTAAAAGTATCAAATGGTAAAAAAGAACAAAAAAAAATACTTTTTGAATTGATAAAGCAAGCAGAAGTTATTGTCCATGCGGGAGATCCTGACAGAGAGGGGCAGTTATTAATTGATGAAGTAATTGAAGAAGCAGGAGCTACAAATAAGACCATACTGAGATATTGGGCTAATGCTGTTGACGATAAAAGCGTAAAAAAAGCTTTAGCAGAACTTAAAGATAATGCAAATTATCAAGGATTAAGCAATGCAGCAAAAGCGAGAAGCCGAGCTGATTGGTTAGTAGGCATGAATTTAAGTCGTGCAGTAAGTTTGCAATATAATAAACGTGGTTATACTTTAAGCGTGGGCAGAGTTCAAACTCCTACATTAAAAATTGTTTATGATAGAGATCAAGCGATTAAGAATTTTAAACCAGTAGACTATTATAATGTTCAAGCAACATTTAAAGCTCAAAATAGAGAATATGAAGCGAAATTACAATCAGAGCTTTTAACTATAGGTATTGATGAAGAAAATAGACTTATAGATGAAAAAGTAGCTAAATCAATTATTGAAGCTTGTAATAATCAAACAGGTACAATCACTAATTATAAAAACGAACCTAAGAAGTTATATCAGCCTTTAGGCTTATCGTTAGCTGAATTACAATCAATAGCTAGTGCTAAATATGGATTTAGTGCAAAAAAAGTATTAGATCTCGCTCAGGCATTATACGAACAAAAGTATACGTCATATCCTAGAACAGATTGCCAATACTTGCCAGAAAATCAATATGAAGAATCACAATATGTAATTGAAAGCATTTCAAAGGCATTACCAACGTTGCACGAAATTGCTAAAAATGTAGATTTAACGATTAAGACAAAGATTTGGAACGCTGAAAAAACAACAGCACATCACGGAATTGTGCCTACAACAAACTCTAGTGTAAATGCATTAACAGGTGACGAAGCAAAACTATATGAAATTATTGCTCGTAACTATATTGCTCAATTTTATGCAGTACATGAATACAATTCAGTCTCCTTTGAAACAACAGTTAAAGATTATAAATTTATCTCAAAAGGTAAAGAAGTAACTGTATTAGGCTGGAAGTCTGTTTATTCTGAAGTAGAAGAAGATGAGCAAGAACCTACATTACCAGTAGTAAATACGAATGATAATGCTATTTGTCAAAAATGCACAATAGATAAAGCTCAAACAAAACCTCCCAAGCATTTCACAGAGGGGACATTAATTAAAGCAATGGAAAACGTTTATAAATATGTTGACGATCCAGAATTTAAGAAAGAGTTGAAAGACGGAGACGGCATTGGAACATCTGCAACCAGAGCTTCTATTATAGAAACACTAAAAGCACGAAATTACTTAGCAATTGAAAAGAAACATATTGTATCTACAGAACTCGCAGCAGAGTTTTTAAATTTTATAACTAAAGAAATTCAATCGCCGATAATGACAGCATTGTACGAAAGAGATTTAACAGCGATTGCCCAGGGGCGTAAATCAATAGATGAATTTATGAGTAATTGTATTGATTTTGTTGAGAACGAAGTAATCAAAGCAAGAATTAATGTAAGAGTTGAAGAAAACACTGTAAAGGAAATGGATATAACTTGTCCTTTTTGCGGTAAACATATAATTCAGGATAACTATTCATATAAATGTCAAAACGAAAATTGTTTTAAGTTAAAAAAGACAACTAATGCAGATGATAAGATTTTAGAACAAGAGCTTTTAAATATATTTGCAGGTAATTCAAAAGAATTTACTTTTAAATCTAAAGAGGGCAAACTTTTTAAAGCAAAATTAGCACTAGATAAAGAAAATAAAAAAGTTATTTTTGCGTATGTTAAGAAAGAAGTAGCTGCAAGTAGCGAATTTAAATGCAAAAAGTGTGGTAAGCCATTAGTTAGAAGATTAGCTAAAGATAAAAAAAGCTACTGGTGGGGATGTTGTGGTTATCCAGAATGTAAAGAAATTTATTATGACAATAACGGAAAGCCAAAATATTAAAAGTTAGGAGCTAATAAATGAAATATATAGAAAAAAGAAATCATATTATTGAAAGTGGGGGAGATCCATTCATTACTGATGAAGAAATTTATCAGATAATGATAAATCGTGTTAATGAGCAGACTGAAAGAGAATTAGCAGGTCATAATGATTTAACCGATGAGGCTATTGAAGCTATACAACGTTCAGAAAAAGCTGGACCTAATAGAAAATATTATGCTTCTGTGGAGTATAAAAAATATTATGAGTTTTTGAAGCAAACATTAGATAGTGAGAAATTTGAAAAATACGTTGCAGGTTTGCCTATTTCGTTTGAGGAAATTAAAAAAATGTGGGAGGAAGCAGGGATAGAATAGAATTATTTTTTTTTGAAGTTATTTATTTTTACTTATTTTATAAAGGAATTTTTATATGAATGAAAATATCACAAAACAAGCAAAAGATCTTTTTGACAAAGTATATAATGTAAATGTAGGTGTTGTTGATCAAGTTAAGATACCGAGTCTATATGTTCACGAAGCAAATAAAGACTTTAATTTTCAAGTTGCTGGTGCTAAAAAACTTATGTCTGTTGCAAAAGAGCAAGGTTTTACTTCTCAACGTTGGATTGTAGAAAGTGAATTGTCAAAATTCGGTGTTACTTTAAAAGATAATGCTTTAGGAACAGTTGTCCAAAGTGAACGTGTAAAAGGTCAGTATTATACAGTATATAATGCAGATCAACTTTTAATACCTGACGATCATTTTCTAAAACAAGACAGTGAGTTTAGAAGAAATAATTTAAAGGATATTATAAATAATTATGGTGTTACTATAGTTGAGGGGGTAGAATCTTCTACTAGATATAATGAATATAATGAGCCTATTGTCTCATTACCTCCAAAATCAAGTTTTCAAAACGAAGATAGTTATTATTTAACGGCGTTACATGAGTTAGCTCATTCTACTGTTTTTGAATTAAATAGATACAATAATGTTAATCAAGATGTAAAAGCAAAAGAAGAAATTATTGCTGAATTAGCTAGTCACAATTTATTGATTGAAAATAATGTTAGTGACAAAAGTTTAGTAATGCAGCAATCATATGAGTATATATCTAAATGGCTTTTTGAGGCTGTTAAACAATATCAATTAGACACTCACGACAAACAAGTAGAATTTTTAGAAGATTGTATTGTTGAAGCAACCAAAACTACTAACTTATTGAAAGAAAAAACACATTTTAATAAAAATGTAATTTATTTAGCTTTTAATAACGCAGATGAAATAGCTTGTAAAGAAGTTAAGGCTTTAAATCCAAAATATGATGAAAATCATAGAGCTTACATATTAAGAGATGTTGATGATCTAAGTAAGTTTGCGAAATTTTTACCTAATGAGCAAAATCAAGAAAAAGTAGAAGAAATTAAAGTTCCTGAACAAGCTTTAGAAGTAGAAAAAGAAGATAATAGAGAGCAATTAGCAGATGTAAATGCAATTAATAGTAATTCTCCTAATGTAAATAAACAAGAACAGTTTGTAAATTTGGGTTCAACAAATGTTGATAGTTTTAGTGAAGCTTTAGCTAATGAAACAAAAGAGGAAAATGTATATGAAATCAATAGAAGTGGCGAAGATTATAATGCAAATGCCGAAGATCCAGACAATACTAACTCAAATGACAGAAGTACAAACTCACACACAGACAGAGTTGAAGACGCAGGAGCTATCAGAGCAAGAGAGGGAATTAATCAAGGAACTAGGTTGGGAGATCGAGGATCTGAATTTGGAACAGTTTACTCTGATCGAGGAACAACAGGAGGAAATGAGAGAGAATCTAATGGTTCCGATGTCAGAACAGATATTGAAAATAGCAGAACAAGAAGTGTTAGAAGTGAAAACGATGAAATGGATTCGTCAAGAGGACAAGACGAACTTTCTAACTCATATGATAGTTCAGGGCTGGTTCAATCGACCATTGACGGAAGAAGAACAGATAACAGCAGAGAAACTTTTACCGATAGGAGCGAATCGCTGGGCTTGGGAGAAGTTGAAACAAATGAAAGAAAAGGAAATGAAAGCATTAAGGGGAATGCTTCAGACTCCAGAGGGCCGACAGGAATTGAAAGCGATATTTCAAGCAACAATGGAAACTTGCAACAGAGTGGAGCGACAATTAATGAGGAAGTTTTTACAGGAAGTGAATCAAGAAGCAACTCCACACAGCAAGGAATGGTTGGGATTAATGAATATGAGTCGCCTACAAACAGACGAAATAGTGAGAACAATGTTGTAGAAGATACAACAAATGAGCTAATTATTGATATTGATCTTTGGAAACATCAACGCATATATGGAGAAGAGAAAGAACTAGCTCAAAATCAACAATCAAATCTAGAACAAGAAGAATCTCATTCTAGTGATGAACTTGATAATTTAGAAGTTCGAGTTGTTAGAGGTAATGATTTAAAAAATGTAATCCCTACAATTAAACCAGAACCACAAACAGAAACTATTATTTCTGAAGTAAATAAAGTTGATTTTGTAATCGAAGATAATGATTTAGATTTAGCCAAAGGTGCGAAAGCAAAATTCGCAGACAATGTTGCTGCAATTAAATTGTTAAAGCAAATTGAAAGTGAAGAAAGATTTGCTACACCAAGTGAACAAGTTACTTTATCTAAATATGTCGGTTGGGGAGGTCTTTCAAATGCGTTTAGTGCTGATAAAGAAGACTGGAAGAATGAATATGAAGAATTAAAATCTATTCTTACAAATGATGAATATCAATCAGCATTAGAAAGTACAACTGATAGCTTCTATACAGATCCTAAAATTATAAATACTATGTATCAAGCTCTTGAAAATATGGGCTTTAAAGGTGGGAATGTATTAGAGCCGTCGTGTGGCATTGGTAACTTTATTGGGGCAATGCCAACAAATATGAAAGCAAATTCAAATGTGTGGGGTGTAGAATTAGATAGCATTTCAGCAAGAATTGCAAAAAAACTATATCCTAATCAGAATATTCAAAATACAGGATTTCAAAACACAAAGATTAATAATTTCTTTGACGTGGCAATTGGTAATGTTCCTTTTGGTCGAATGACTATAAATAGTTTACAAGATAAAGACTTAGGACGTCACAAATTTGCGATACATAATTATTTCTTTGCAAAAGCTCTAAAAGAAGTTCGCCCTAACGGAGTTATTGCTTTTGTAACATCTACTTCTACATTAGACGGTAGTGATCAAAAGGCTAGAGATTATCTAGCAACAAATGCTGATTTTTTAGGTGCAATTCGCTTGCCTAGCAGTGCTTTTAAAGCTAATGCAGGTACTGATGTTGTATCGGATATTATTTTCTTAAAAAAGCGTGAAAGTCCGAGAATTGATCTAAATGAAAGCGAACTTGTTTCACGTTCAAAATATGAAGAAAGCAATGTACTAATAAACGATTATTTCAAGTCACATCCTGAAATGATATTAGGAACTGTGGAAGTTGGAACAAATCAATTTGGTAACGAAGTTCTAAAAGTAAAACCTAGTGGCAACATTGAAGAGC
The DNA here is from genome assembly GCA_036311285.1 of Ruminobacter sp. Lineage (GTDB taxonomy): Bacteria > Pseudomonadota > Gammaproteobacteria > Enterobacterales > Succinivibrionaceae > JAXJQF01. The sequence continues at coordinate 12,526 of JAXJQF010000012.1, forward strand.
AATTAGATAAAGCGATTCAAAATATAAAAGGCCAATATGTTGAGAATGTTGCTGGAATGATAGATGAATCTGATGATTTAGATTCAGAAGTTGAAACTATACCAGCATTGCCTGATAAAGAGAATTTCACTTATTCTATTATTGGCAATGATGTATTTTATCGTGTTGACGATAAAATGGTAAAAACTAAATTCATAGGAAAGGATCTTGACCGCATAAAGTGTTTAGTTCGTTTAGCTGATAAGCTTGATGAAGTAAATGCGTTAAATATGCAGGAAAATACAGAAGAAAACGAAGCTAAATTGTCTGTTGTTCAAAAAGAATTGAGTGATTTATATATTGATTATCAACAAACAATAAAATTATCAAAAGGGAAAGTTGCACGATTAAATGATAGTCGTTGTGAGCAAATAATGTCTGATGATCACAGATATTATAAGCTAGCAGGCCTTGAAAAATTCAACAATAAAGGAGAATTTGTAGGGTTATCTGATGTATTCACTCAACGTGTAATGCATAACGAATCAAGGCCACATCCTACAACACCACAGGAAGCATTATTAGCTTCTATTGCTAATACAAATGCAGTTGATTTTAATTACATGGAGCAAGCGTTAGATCTCACATATACAAAAGAACAAATTAGAGATAGTTTAATTGAAAGTAATGATATATATCTAGCTCCTGAATTAGTAGGTCAGTTAGGAGAAAATGCAGATCAATATTGTTGTTACGTTACAAAAGAAGAATATTTATCGGGCGATCTTGTTGATAAATTAGAATTAGCCAAAGAGGCGGCAACGCAAGATTCTGATTTTTTACGAAACGTAAAAGATATTCAAGAAAAAATGCCTGCTAAATTATCATTAGATCAAATTGATTTTAAATTGGGGTCTTCTTGGCTTCCTACTGAAGTTGTAAAAGATTTTATTTGTAATCATTTTGAATTGACAGAAAAAGCTAAACAAAATCTTGAGGTAGAACAGCTGCCTAATGGTCAATGGATTGTCAATATTATTGATTTGCCTAATCACAGAGAATTAACTGGAGAGGACAGGTACGGAGAAATAAGTGGCGATATTCAATTGCATGAGTGGGGAGGAAATAAGCTCGTTGCTTATGATATGAGATCGGGTGGAGCATGGAGAGTTTCTTTTAATAATTTTGTTGAGAATGTTTGTAATCAAAAACATCAACGCATATATGGAGAAGAAAAAAATCCTAATGGAAAATATGCAATTGATAATGCAAAAACAAGCGAGTGGGTACGCAATAAGAACGAGCTAAATGATGAATTTAAAAATTACATTTTTGACCGTCCAGAATTATGTTCTATGTTAGAGAATAGATACAATTCAATGTACAATCGTTTTGTAAAGCGAGATTATAGTGGCGATAAATTATCATATGACGGTATTAATCCTAATATAAGATTAAAGCAACACCAAAAGGAAGCAATAGAGCGTTCTTTGAATGGTAATACATTATTTGCACATCAGGTAGGTGCTGGTAAGACATTTGAGATGATTGCCAGTGCAATGGAAGCTAAACGTTTAGGTTTAGCGTCTAAGTCTTTAATAGTTACACCTAAAGCCGTATGTAAACAAACAGCTATAGAAATCTCTCGTTTATATCCGAATGCTAATGTTTTAGTAACAAATGAAAAGAATTTTAAGCCTAAAAATCGTCAAAAGACCTTGAGTAGAATTGCTAACGGTAATTACGATATTATCTTAATGACGCATGAAAATTTAGAAAGGGTGCGTATTTCACAAGATTATGAGGTTAAATATTTAAATAAGCGTATTGAAGATCTAGAAAATACTATTGTAAAAGCTAGGAGTAATTATGATTCATTTGGTACAAAAAAGGATTCAAACGGAGAAGAAGTAGCAGCAAGTAGAACTATTAAAGAATTAGCAGCTATAGAAAAACAATATAGACAGTCTTTAAAGGGTATACTAAACAAAAAAACAACTAATGATGTATATAGCTTTGAGGAGTTAGGAGTAGACCGATTATATATTGATGAAGCTCATAATTATAAGAATCTATATTTGCCTACTTTACATGGTAATATTAAAGGGATTGGTACAACTAATAGCGAAAAATCAAATAAGTTTGACATGATTGTTCAATACATGAATGAAAAAACTGATTATAAAGGTGTTGTGTTTGCAACAGGTACACCTGTCTCAAACAATTTGACTGAATTGTTCGTAATGATGAGATATTTAGAACCGCAAGTCTTAAAGAAATTAAATATTGAAACACTAGATCAATTTTTAAATACATTCGGACAGGTTGAAAGTGCTTTTGAATTAAAAGCTGAGGGGAAGTGGGCTGAAGTTGTTAGATTAAGAAAATTGACCAATATTCAAGAAGCTATGCAAGTTTTTGGAGAGGTTGCGGATATCAAAACTCAAAAGATGTTAAATCTTGATGTTCCAAACGTTAAACGTGAGTATATTGTAGCAGACAGATCTTCAATTCAAGCTGCGTTGATGAAAGATATCGAGAAAAGAGCTAAAGATATTCACGACGGTAAAGTTGATCCTAGTGAAGATAACTTCTTAAAAATTACAAGTGACGGCAGAAAATTAAGTTTAGATCCGAGATTGTTAGATCCTACATTGCCAGATGATCCAAATTCTAAAGTTAATATGATGATTAGTAATGTAGTTGATATATATAACAAGGGTTCTGAACAAAAGAGTACACAGATTATATTTAGTGATTTAGGAGTACCTAGAGACGCAAATAGAAACGTGGATGATTTATCAGAAGATGAATTATTAGAACAATCAAGTTTTAATGTATACGACGATATAGTTGATAAGCTTGTTGCAAATGGTATTCCTAGAGATGAAATAGCGATAGTACATGACGCTAATACAGAAGCCAAACGTGAAAAATTGTTCAAAGCTGTAAAAGACGGAGATATTAGAATTATCTTAGGTTCTACCCAAAAATTAGGTACTGGTGTAAACATTCAGGACAAATTAGCAGCAGCTCATATTGTTGATGTGCCGTGGCGACCTAGCGACATGGAACAAAGAGAGGGCAGAATAATTCGTCAGGGCAATACAAACAAAGAAGTTAAGATATATCAATATGTAACAGACAGTACATTTGATAGTTTTATGTATCAGACTTTAAAAAATAAGCAAAAGTTTATAAGTCAGATAATGGAGGGTGAAATTGCTGGACGTGAGGTTGAAGATATAGACAAGAGTGCTTGTAATTTTGAGCAAATTAGTGCGATGTGTTCGGGCGACGTTAGAATGCTAGCACAAATGACTTTACGTAAAGATGTAGAGACATTACAAGGCTTAAAAGTTAATTATCAAAGAGCAATGCAAGCAGCTAATAACAATGTTATAGCAACTAGACAACTAGTTAAAAAGTATACTTCTGATGTTAATAAATATAAGTCTAATGCAGAACATATAATAAACACTAAGTTAACATATCATGATGTATTAGATAAAGAGGGTAATGTTGTATTAAATGAACTAGGCGAAAAGAAAACTAAGCCTAATTATCCTGAATTTGTGGTAACTAGAGGAGATAAAGATGTAGTTATTAAAAATGAAAAAGATATTAATCAATTTCTAAGTGAAATTAGAAAAAATGTTTTACCGTTATCGCCATTAGGTATGGATATTAAAATAGGTAGATATAGAGATTTTGATATTTATGCTTGCTCATTAGATGAAAGTGTATTTGATAGTATGCAAGTTAAAAATATTTTGATTGCTAAACGTGATAACGTCGAATACGAATTACGATTTTCTAAATCTGAAAAGAGTATTTTAGAACTACTCAATAAAGATTTAGAAAAGAATGTAATCTCAATGTATTCTAGTGCTGTAAATAATTTATCTAGTTCAGAAGCAAGTTTAGAAATGTATGAAATCAAGCAAAAGAATTTAATTGATAAGCCTACATTTACTAAAGCAAATAATGAAGAATTGATTGACAAACAAACTAAATTGTCACTATTAGATCATAATGTTCATACTTATCCTGCTGAGCTTTGGGTTAAGATTGATAAAATCAATGCTTTAAGAAATGGTGAAGCGATTAATGTTCAAGATTCTGACAAGATAATAAGTTCATTAGAACAATTTGAGAAAGTATATCAAGGCTATGAAGCTAAAATAATGGACGTAATAAGAGCAAGGTTAAAATCAATTGATTCTAGTTTATCTGATGAAGATTTAGACGAAAAATTAGCAAGTATTAATTATTCAGAAGATGTTATTGAGTTAGTTGCTCGTGATATTCAAGCAGCACAGAATAAGAGTGCAGTAGAAAGAAGCGAAGAAGAACAAATACTCGCAGACTTTGACGATCAAATTGTATTTAATCGTGCATTACCAGAATCTATAAAGATTGAGAAAACTATAGAAGATGTTTCTTTACATGAAAAAGCTAAGAAATATATAAATAATGAAATCAAGCTTATTAATGGATATGGTGCTATTGCTAGAGAATTGGGGGCTGTAAATGATCATGGTAAATGGGGAATTTCATTAGCAAAATATGATGAAAGACTAAAACCATTACAAGATGATGAACAGTATTCTGTTTCTGAAGTAAAGAGTATGTTTAGTAAGGACGAATTAGCAGAAAAACATATCTTAAATGCTAAACCATTCTTAAGTAAGAATAGAAGAACTATTGATACTATATGTAAGGCTTTAGGGTATAAAGATACTGTATTAAATCGTTATACAGTTGATAAAGACACATTGATCGGTATGCTTAATATAGTTCCACGCAACAAATATGGTGTATTATTAGTTAATAATTCAAAAGAAAGAACTGATTTATTTGAAATCAATAATCCTAAAGAATTATTTGCAAATGCTGGTGCTGGTTTAGAAAAATTATTTACTGAAAAAGACGGTAAATATTATGCTAGTGTTGAAGTAATAAAAGCTATGCAAAGCTTAATACCTCAAGATTTGAAAGAGAATATATTATTGTCATACCCAAATGGTAAAGAGGGCTTTGATATTTCTGTTAGAAAAGAAGATTATATCAAGCAATTAAAAGCTGAAAATAATACTACAGAAAAGAAAGCACTGAACAAGCAAATTGAAAGAGAAAAGAAAACTATTAAGAAAGAATTAAAAGCACAAAATTCTGTTATTAGTAGATTTTATTCAGGGGTAAAGAGTATGTTTAGTAAGGACGATAAGCCGAACATAACAATTGAAAATGGTAAGATGTATTTTAATAAAACAACTAGAGCCAATGCAAAAGATTTAAAAAAGCGAGGTGCTTTGTGGGATAGTAGAGTACGCAAGCCGTATATAAATTTAGGTAAGGTTGACAAGAACACATTAGTGTCTTTTAGTAAATATTTAACTACTGAAGATAAGCAAAAACTTATTGAAGCTGCAAATATTAACATTGCATTAAAGAATGTAGCTAATAGAACTATAACTAATCCAGTTTATATGTATATTCCATTTAATGAAAAAGAAGCATTTAAGTCAATGAATCTAGGAGGAGTATATGATAAAGAATCTGGACTTTGGAAAATAGAAAGCTCTATATTTGATAAAAACAAAGATAAATTAGAAAGTTGGCAGCAGGTTGAAAAGGATTACGTGCCAAAATTCAATCGTGTATATTTTGAAGTTCCTGCAGAAATGCAAAAAGAATTTGATTCAATTGGAGGAAAATTTGATTTAGAAAATAAAAAATTCTATATCAATAAGAAACTAATTGAACAAAATCAAGACGTACTTTCAAAGTGTAATAAGGTTGAAATTCAAAAGACAAGATTAAAAGATTCAACAATCGAAACATTTGAAGATACTCAATCAGCGATTAATGCAATGTGTGCTGATATGAGAGCTGCTGGAGCTATTATCACATCCAGCCAATTAGATTTTAAAGGCTCATGTGCTAAGGGGCGTTGCGACATTAGTGGCGATCCTCACGGCTCTCATGTTGGAAGCTATTTAATTCACATTGACGGTGTACCTAACTTGAGTTTTACTGATTTTAAACGAGGGATAAATTTAAAGAAGAATTATCCTATAAATGCCAATATTAAGAGAACGCAAAACGCAAGGCAATTTGCTCAGGAGTTAGGTACAGATAAAGCTCAATATGAAGCAAAATTGCGTCAAGAAGCTGGTGAAAAGCAAAAGCAACAAGAAGCAATTACATCTAAATTAAATAGAGAGCTTGCTAGTTGTCCTCTTGCAGTTAATTCGCCATACTTAGCTTCTAAAGGTATACAAGCTACAAAAGGAGTATATGAATTGACTTCTTCAAGAGATAAATATACTTGTATTCCATTTACTAATATTGACGGCGTAATTACAACTAAGCAATACATTGACCATTCAACAAATGCTAAACGTTTTGAAACAGGGGGAACAAAAACAGGTTCATTCCATGTAATAAACGGTAATGAGAATCTAGTTAAGAACAATTGTATTGTAATATGTGAGGGGTATGCTACGGGTAATAGCATAAATGCTGCTATTGCTGGAACAGCCGCAGTAGTTGTTGCAGGGGATTGTGGTAATTTATCAAATGTTGCTGGTGCAATAGCAAGTAAATATCCAGACAAATCAATAATATTTGCTTGTGATAATGACAGAAATAATGAAGTTAATATAGGTGTAGCTAAAGCCCAAGAAGCTCAGGCAATGCTAAAACAAAAGAATATTAATTCATTTATCGCAGTTCCACAATTTAATAGTATTGATAAAAGAACTGATTTTAACGATTTACATCAAAGTGAGGGATTAGATAAAGTTAAAACTATTATCGGTTCAAAGATTCAAGAAGCGTTAAAAACAAATCAAATAAAGCAGATGAAAAATGCTAATACGCAGAAAAAACAACAAAGTGTTGGTGCTAGAAGATAGCATAAATATATAATAGTATAGGCTAGCAAGTTATTTGTTAGCCTATATTTTTAAATATAATCTATAATTTACACCAAAAGAAAAAGGATTGAATATGAAATTAAAAAAACTGATTAGTTTATTCTCTTTAGTAATTATTACTGGATGTAGTACAAGTCAAATTACTAAAGAGGAATGTATGAGTACAAATTGGGAAAAACAAGGACATTTAGATAGTTTAAAAGGGCGAAATATAGAAATTTTGAACTTTTATAAAAGCGAATGTGGCGATCATGTTGTAGTTGACGAAATAGCATATATGAAAGGTAGAAAAGCAGGAGCTGAAGAATACTGTACTACAGATAAAGGCTACATTTTAGGCACTCTAAATAGTAAAAAAACAGATGTATGCCAGATGTCAAATAACTTTGACAAATATAATGAAGCTTATGAGCGAGGTTATACTGTATATTTTGCTAATTATCAATTAGATCAAATAAATAATTATATACAAAGTATTGATTATTATTTGACTTATGGTTATGCGAGAAATATACAAAAAGAGCTTATAGCAAACAGAGATTATTTATATAAGCTGAGAAAGATAGTTCAAAAGTATACAAAATACACATCTGAAAACGGTAAAAATTTTGATGTTAAATTAGAACGAAAAGACTTTTCTAATGAATACAATAATATGCCATATCCTTATATGTTATCAAATGCTGAAAAGTTAGCAAATATGTACAATCAAGCAGAAGAAATAGCACATAAGATATACGAAACAAGACGTCAATTTGATCATCATAGATCAGATAAAAAAAATGACGATACACAAAGAAAATTACAGTGTTTAAGAACAGAGGAATACTGGTTAAGACAACAGATAGAAGACTTGTCATACAAAGCTAAATACGAAGAAATAGACGGTTATATTAGACCAGAACTTTGTAATATAGATTATCATCATCGTTAATTTTTGTTGATCTGTGAATACAGTGTGTTACAATGTATTATATATAATGTGTGTAAACATTAGAGAGGTTTGATATGAGTTTGTCCGTTACTGTTACTTTTAGGACATCCCCAGAGTTGAAAGAACGAATTACAAATCTTGCTAAGAAAACAAAAAGAAGTACAAGTTATTATTATAATTTGCTTTTGGAAGAGTATTTAGATGATCTAGAGAATATTTATTTGGCCGAACAAGAGCAAGTAAATATTCGAAAAGAAATTCAGAAGAATCAAAAAAAAGGATAAATTGAAATGAAAAAAATTATTATTGCTGGAGCCATTGCATTATTTAGTGCAAGTGCTTACGCAGATTGCGAAGTTCAAAATGAAGAATTGTTGCTTTTACAGAGACAATTAGCTGACGTTGAAGCTGAAATTGTAAAAGCTAAAGCTGACTTTGAAGCAGACAAAGTTAAGAATACTTCTTTAGATAAAGAAATAACTAAACTTAAAAAAGCATTAAGACAAGCACAATTCGATATAAGACAGAGCAAAAATCAAGCAAAAATAATGTTTGGTGTAGATTTATAAGGGTAGATAATGAAAAAGATAATAATTTCTCTATTTGTTGCTTCAATTTTTATTGTTGGATGTGGCGAAGATTGTTCTTTAATTGAACAAAATATATTAATGACAAAAAATCAAATTCAACTTAAGAAAGATGAATTAGCAAAAATCAATAATAATGAGGAATGGTTAAAAATTAAGCCTGAAGTTGCTCAAAAAGAAAAAGAATCACTTGAATTAAAACAACAAGTAGATAAGTTAAAAAAAGAGGCAGATGAATTATCATTAAAGATAATTCAGTTATCAAGAAAAAGGTAGTTCTAGATACTAGAAAAAGGCCTTACATTTTTATGTAAGGCAAAAACTTGCTACTAGATCACGGTTTTATAGTAGCAAGTTAAACTTTCATAACGAAAGAATTTCTTATTTAACCTCGAAATAGTAAGGTTCTCCAAAAGTTTCATTATTAATTTTTATTTCTGCATAGTTTACTGTTTTGGTACAATTCTTAGGATTCCAATATGTTGTTCTTCCTTGATTATCGTAGGCATGAACACACTTTGTATCTTTAACATAGTGAGCATTTACAGTTTTGTTTTCAACACATTCGGTTTTAGTTTGAGGGATACCATATATTCCTGCTGAGCTATCATATTCCTTACTACCTGCATAATACGTTTTATTTTCATATTTTGCACAATATGAATATGTTGGAATATAAGCTGCAATTCCTTCTTTTGAAGTAATTTGAGCGTTATCGTTAGCTACTGTAACATTTGCATTTTTACTACAACCAGAAAAGCTTGGTAATGCAGATTTATGACGTAATATTCTTTTAATCATTGCTCTATGTGGTCCAGAGCAAGCAGAAGTTATAAAACCTTGAGGTAAACAAAGCCAAATACCACATTCATCGTCACCTTTATCATTAGATTCTTGAGCAATGGTGTTTTTTTGCTCGTCGGTTAAATTAGATGTATCAATGGAACTTTCTAATTCTTCAACTTTTGATAAATCATCATTATTAATACTGGAGTATATTAGTTCTTGTTTATCAGTAGAAAGTTGTGATGTTACATCCTGAATAGAAGTATTTTCTGCTTGAGCTCTTACTGTTGCAAGATCATTCATATTTATACTATGATTATTAGTATCTATTTTTGAATCAATATTTATGCCTGTGTTGGCATAGACAACACCACAGATCGACATCATTATTATCATAATTTTTTTCATGTAATTAATCCTCTTTTACTTTGTAATTTTTTCTGAATTTCTTTTTGCTGAAAATTTTTGTATTTTTGCTGATAAGGTATCTAATCCTGTTTTAGCTACAGATTTTACAGCACCACCAGTTCTAACAAATCCTGCCTTTATAGTTGAGCCAACAGCTGAAGTGGCTTTTACAGCTCCTGCATTTAAGGTTGAAGAGATTGTTGGTCCTTTTTCGCCGCCCATAATTGGTGTACTTGTTAGTTTTTTGTAGCCTCCAGCAATAGCTCCAGCAACAGCTAAGGCACCGATAGGAGAACCATTTGAGCCTGTACCACCAATTAAACTTGCGACTTTACCAGGAATGGACACAGTCAATACACCTATGATTAATATTTCAATAACAAAGAAAAGTAAGTTGGCAGTATTGTTAAAATAGTTTGTGCTCATACTTAACATACTAATCACGCTATAATCTTGTGTAGCATTAACATAGTTTCTAACTAGCCCTACAGTTATAGACATCATAAGACCCAGTGCCAGAAATTCTATTGCGATACTAGCTAATTTTCTTAGGTATCCCATTGCTAACTCATTATTAACGCTTATACCTCCGAGAGCTAATGCAAAAGTTCCACACACAACAATGAAATATGTTGAAAGATAAAGAAGTACGTATTGAATCATAATTGCTATAAGAATAACTATTGCACATAAAAATAAAAATCCATTTATTAATATCGTATCGTAATCAAATATAGAGATTTTATCTAACCACTCTGTAAAAAGAAAAGCGATCTCTCCAATAAGTTCTTCCATTTTGACTAAGGTAGAACCATTTTCTAATGTTTCGCCTAATCCTATTTCAGTAGTTGAGGCTAATACATCTGGAATATCTTTTAGATATAATAAAACGGTGAAAAATACTCCACAAATCATAATAAACTTAATCAATTCAGTACAAAATTGCTGAAAATTATGATCGCCAAAAAGTAAGCGAAATCCTACAAAAATTATATTGAAAACAATACAGTAGCTAAAAAATTTTTTTACAGCCGATTCAATTTTTTGGGTAGGAGCAGTAAATGCATTTTTGAAATCTTTTAGTATTTTCTTAGGGGCTTTGGCTATTAATTCTGCATTTCTTGAATTAGTTATTGTATTATCTGCATAAGCAACATTAACTGTATTTAGTGCTGTAAAGGTTAAAACAGCACAAAAGACAAAAGTTAAAAGCTTGAAAAATTTAGTTTTCATTATCTACCCTCATTACGTGTTTTTTCATCATAGTGAGAACCTATATCATGCATACGTTCTAGATCTTTTTGTCTAATTTGTTGCCATTCAGAAAGAGTTTCAAATCTGATTCTAGCATTGATTTGTTCTAATTGTTCGTTAGCAAGTTCTGTTTGTAGCAGCATTATTTCAGTCATAACTTTATTAACTTCGCCTTGTGTGGAATTTTCACTAACAGAATCAAATAGACCTTGTATTCTTTGCATTCGTTTTTCAGAGTTTTTTCTATCGTCTTTATTTATATTGTCAAGAGTTTGAGTATACATGGCTTTTAAATCATCCATGATTCTAAGTTTTTTTGCATTGTATATTTTAAGATCTATATCTTTACAATTGTATGTATTGTAATTAGCACAGCTTGCTTCTAGTTCGTTTTCAACAAATACTAAACTATCTAGTATGTCTTTTAGTGAATTGTAATTACCTATATGCTCGTTGTAACGTTTTAGTCTTTCTTCGTAATCTTCCTTTATTTGTTGTATTTTTTTATAAATTGAAAGGCCAGGAACTTCAATGTTTTTGAGTTCCATAATGTAGTTTTCGTAATGGTCTAGTTGGATCCCAACATCTTCAATTACGGTAAGGTATTCAACTAGGTTTTGCGTCAGATTTGCTAAGTCAACAGTGGGCAGACCAGAAGCATAAGCATTATTAGTTTGAGTTGTAGGCAAAATTAAAGTAAATGTTAATGCTAAACTACATAGTGTTTTTTTCAATAATTTCATTTCAATTTATCCTTATGAAGTTATCTGTATGGTCTATCAAAAGTTATATCTTTTGAAACTATTACGTTGAATCTATATCCCTGTCTTATTTCAAGAGTAGGGCTTATATTCATGTGCTTTCGGATTAGTTCTGTTGTAACTTGTCCGAGTTCTGTACCTAAACTTTCACTCATTGCACTTGTTGCACTTTGTGCTTCTGAATTACCTGTATTGTATTTGTTGTCAGCATATGTTACAGAAGCAGTAACCATACTTAATAAAAAAGCACCTTTAAACAACTTCCAGTAGTGGTTATTAACTTGATCGGTAAAGCCTCCAAAACCAGCCATATCAGCACCGAGCATTTGTCCTAGATCAAGAGTATTACCATTTGGGAATACTAATCTATTCCAAGCGACAAGCACTCGTTCTTGTCCGAATTGTATTTCATTACCGTACGTTCCAAAAAGTTTGGTTCCTTGAGGAACAAGTAAATGGCGACCAGTTGCTGTGTCATATACATTTTGGCTAACTTGTGCAATGATATTGCCTGCTAAATCTGAATTAATACCTGTGATCATTACAGCAGGGATTACGAATCCAGTTGTAATTGTGTAAGGTACAGAATTTGCTACTTGTGATTGAAGCTTCCATTTATTTGTAGAATTACTGTCATTATTAGCAATAGATGTATTATTTGTTATACTTGAATTATTTTCAGTTGTTTTGCCTGTTATTTCGCCAGCTAATTGCATGGCTCTAGCTTTTGCTGCGGCATACGCAGCATTAGGATCTCTATTCTTCATTGCTTGAATACGAGCTATTTCTTTATCATAATAGCTTTGTCGTTGCTGATATGAAGCATTAGAAGCAGGTCTTTCAGGTTTATTATTTATAGAACCATTTTTTTTAATTGCAGGCTTTGCAGTCATAGCTTGCATAAATTGCTGACTTCTCATTTGTTCAAATTGCTGCCAACGTGGATCATCTTTAGTTTCGACAATAATTTGAGCTGGTTCCCTTACTTCTAGTTTACGAGGTGTTTTATTAACAATTTCTACAGCTTCTTCATGTGTGAGTTTTTTAACCTTACCATTCTCGTCTACGTATTCTTTAGTATTGATTCCGTATTTTTCTATATTTTTATTGTTAGGTTGTTCAAAATTACTAGGTGCTGTAGGTCTCTTATATGTAGCGTGTTTTAAAACTTCACTTTGAGCATTGGTTTGTTCAGCGGTTTTTAGTGGCGTGTTTTCATTATTTACTGATTGAACTTGAGCTTGATTTTTAGCGTTCATTGAGTAAATAACGACAAAAACAAACGCAAGTAAAATACCTAAAATTATCATTTTAGGTACATTACTTAAAAACTCGTTATTTGTACCTGTACTAATACTAGTGTTAGTCTCATTAGAATTAGGAGCATTCACTTCTTCTAGTTCTTGCTCTTGTTCGTCTTGATAATTTTCATTATTAGCCATTACTGTTTAACACTCCAATTTGAATTATGCTTCAATGAACCGTCTTTTTTAATTTCATAAAAACGAGCTAATCTGTACTTACCAATAAATAGGATCAATTCATAACTTTTTAAATTATCTTTTCGATTATTGATTATATAGGTCATAGGGAAGTAATTATCTTCAACAATTGCATTTTTGCTTTCTGTAATTGCATAGCCTTTTGCTCTCAAAGATTTAATTAAATGAATCGCAAAATAATCATATTGATCATAAACTTGATCTAGTTTTAATTTAGTTTGTGCTGGGGCAAATAGCTTTGGTAAATTATTTGAAACATCTTCAGCCATTGTTAAAGAATGTTTGTACATATCTACGTTTTTTGTATTTGCAAAATTACCTAGAGTTTGTCTAGTAACACAACCTGTAGTAGCAAGAATCAAACAAAAAGAAGCTAATAGAAATTTAAATTTATTCATCATTAGTTCTCCTAATCACTACTTTATCTTGATTAGAACCTACACCTGAAATCAGTTCAGCTTCATAGAATAGTCCGTCAACAATGTATTTATTGTTTTGAAGTCTATAGTTTATGAGTTGTTCTTGATTTTTAGAGTTTTTATTAAATTTAGTTACTATTAAACTAGGTGCTTCGTTAGAGTTCATTGCACTAGGACATTCTATGATTGTCTTAATACCGTCATTGTATACACGCACGGGATACCAAGTTGTCATATCGCCTGTAATACTATATTTAAAGTCTAAATTACCTAAATATTCTTTTTCATTCTTAGAGGTTGTTTCTATTGTGTTTGCTGTATAGTATTGTTGGTGCATACGCTTTCGAGCTAAGAATTTAGACATTGCTTTCTCTGGATACACAAAACTAACTTGTGGCATAAATTTATCTTTTGTTGATACTAAATTGATGTGATAAATGCGTCGGTCAGTAGTTACTACTAGATTTGTTTTGATATTAACGTCTAAAGGTTTGATAATAACGTGTTCTGTTACAAAGTTAGTTCCAGCACCAACAGTTGCAGGCTCGATAACCCAGCGAGCAGAATCACCGATATGCATATCTTGAGTGATTTCTCCCTCTTCTAATTGCACATCACAAATTGAAAGAGGTTTGCATACAACAGTAGCTTTTTGAGCCCCAAAAACATACTGTATATATCCATTCCCGCCCTCGCTCACGGGAATGTTATTTCTGTTTTGAATTTTGTTAGTTAATTCAATTGCTATTTCTTCTTGAGGCGTTAATTCAATTTCTGGTACATCTGTAGAGTACATATCTAATTGCTCGTCAGCTATTACATTAGACATAGCTAGAGCTAGTGATAATGCGATTGTAGATTTAATAAATTTTGACATATTGATAACCTTTGTTTGTTTTTAAATTTTCTGAATATCGAAGTCTTTAATGTAGATTCCAATAGGATTGTTTTGTAACTGATCAAAGCTTGCTTTGTTTTGATCCATGTAGTAGATCGAAACAATAGCTTTGTAGTAGTTATCTGAAATTATTTCACCGTTTAGATCTCGTGTGATTTCTTGCCATTCTATTGCGTATGTATCTTCTGTCATTCTTAGAATAGAGTTGATAATTGTAGCGGTTGATTCTTTTAGTGATTTTTTGAAAGGGGAACTTTCTTCTGTTTTATTGAAAAATTCATTAACTTTTTGCATGGCAGGCTGACCGTTAGCGAGTTTAGCGTAAAGTCTATTAACCATTTGAATTTGCAATGAAGTGTCACTTGATACAGTACGAAGATCTGCAATAAAATCCTTTAGCATTACATTTATTATTTTAGGATCTCTCAAATTTGTTGCTGGAGGAGCTCCAGCAAATTGAGTTCTACCTAATTTGTCGATCTCAATAATGTATGGTGTAATTTTAGATTGAGAGCCAATGTGTATAATTCCTATTATGCAAAGCATACAACAACACAAGCTAGCTAATGCGACAATTTGCCACAATTTCTTTTGAGCTACTTCGCTATCAATGTAATTATTCCATGTTCTACGAGCTGTTAGATATGGATTAATTGCTTTACTTTTTTTGTTCTTTTCTTTTGAAGTAGATTTTTCAATGTCTTTTTTAGTCATTAGAGTAATCCTTTATATCAATATTTTTGTTTTCTAAATACGGATATATCCAGTTTTCACGGTATTGTGATTCAAGTTCTTTAATTTCAGCTATAGCTTCTTTATCTGATACTGCAACAAAAGCTAAAGTTAGTTTGCCTAAAGCTAAACTAAATAATCTGCGACCTATACGTGATACAAAATAATAATCACGTTTAGGTATTGCACGAGCGATAATATCTATTTGTCGTGAGTTAAGACCTAGTGATTTGTACATTTCTCTAGTATCTTCTTGTGTTGCCGTTGAATTTGGTAAGAAAATCTTAGTAGGGCATGATTCATTGATTACATCCATTATGCCCGAATTAACAGCGTCGCTAATCGATTGAGTAGCCATAATTACCGCACAATTTGCTTTACGTAATACTTTTAGCCATTCTCTTATTTTTTCTCTGAACACTGGATTAGAAAGCATTATCCATGCCTCGTCCAGAATAATTACAGCAGGTTGACCTTTTAGGCCGTCCTGAATTCGTTTAAACAGATATAAAAGAATAGGTATTCTATTTTTATCCGAGTGATTCATTATTTCTTCCATTTCGAACACAGTAAAGTTTGAAAAGTTTAGATTGTCTACTTCACCGTCAAGGATCAACCCCATTAGGCTATCACCGATATACGACATTAAGATATTTCTGATTTCAATATCTTGAATGATTGACCAAAACGCTGAGAATGTAGGCACTGTTACATTCTTGTTTTTGTACATAAATTCAAGAGTTGTGTTTATTTCTATTACTTGATCACTTGTTAGGTTGCCAGTATTATTTACATTATTTAATTTTAGAATAGCTTGTACCCAATCGCTCAACCATGCTCGATCCTCAAATGTATCAATGTATTGAAAAGGATTGAATTTTAAGCTTGAATCTTCTTGTGCGATTTCGTAATGAGAGCCGTTACAAGCTTTACATAGAGCATACATTGACATACCTTTGTCAAAAGCATAAATGCTCATATTTTCGTATCTTCTCAATTGAGCTGCTATTGTCGCCAATAGCGTTGATTTACCTGCACCTGTAGGTCCTAAAATTAATGTGTGTCCTAGATCTCCAACGTGAATATTAAACCTGAAAGGACTAGAACCGTCAGTAACACAATGCATGAGAGGTGGTGTTGTTTCGTTATTTGGATAGAAAGGACACGGACAATGTTTTTGACCTGTCCATATGGAACTTGTAGGGATTAAGTGTGCTAAATTTAGAGTTTGTATTAGAGGTTGTCTAATGTTACAAGTTGCATTGGTAGGCAGAGAGCCTAAATAAGCCTCAACATTGTTTAATGATTCAATACGTGCTGAAAAACCACAATTATTGACAATAGCCTTTTGAATATAGCGAGCATTTAGATCAAGTTCTTCTCTATCATCGCTCATAAGCACAATAACACTTGTGTAGTAACCACAACCGACGTAGTTACCATTTACAGCAGTCAACATAGAATCTGCGTCTTCTTGCATTTCTAATGCTGAATAGTCAATGTTGCTATTTGTATCAAAAAGTTGAGCAATAATGCCTCTAACTTTTTGCTTCCACTTTTTCTGATACTTTGTAATTACATTTACAGATTGATATTGATCTAAAAATATATATCTAGTATTCCAACGGAAAGGACAAGATAATTTAGATAATTCGTTTAGAATACCAGTGTATGAATTTGCGGGGAAGTTTTCGATAGAAACACATTGAATATATTGTTTACCTATACTCGGTATAGTACCAGCAACAAAATCATTAGTAGCAAGTAAACAATCTAAGAACATTGGATTATCAGGTATTCTTAATTTGTCATAATTGCCATTTATACAATAATTGATAAAAGATAATTGATTATCATATTTGATAGTTGAATTATCTTCTTGTTCAATAGTTTCAGAACACAAACGAGTTAATTTAATATATGAACTTAAATGACTTTCAATTGCAGAAAGTTTAGCTTTAAATTGCTTTAGAATTTTTGATGTTAAATCTACATCTTTTTGTTTTTTTTGCTTCGTGCCGTCTGTAAACATAAGATTTACAAACTTTTGCTGCATTAACAAAGGAGGTAAATAAGTGAAAGTAATAATGTATTCACTTTCAAACATATTGCCCAGGGAATTAAAAAATCTTCTTCTCTCTTCATCTATAGCACGAGTTATTACATCGGGAAATTTGCTTAAAGAAGCGTGTTCGTAATTTTCAACGCCTTTTCTTATGCAATCTATATGCATGACCCAACCGTTACCGAATTGAAGTAATAGAGCATTGATGTGATGTGCTAGCAGATCGCAATCAGCAGCAGTTGATGAATCACTATCATCACATTGATAAACATAGGAGGCACTCAACGATCCGTCTTTACCGAGAATTATGCCGTCCTCAATTATTGAAGCATAATTTAATAAATCATTGAATCCTGCTTTTTTATCACGTTTTAATTTTTTTTCATTTATAGTCAAAGATAAAATGTTGGCTAACATAAGCAACATTACAATGCCTATAATCGCAAAGATAACTGTAAGAAAAGTAAACATATATTGTCAGTATTAGTTAGTTTTAAACGGAGTAGATCTAGCTTTATAAATGCGTTGATATTTAACGTGTTTCATGTAAATATCTCGCATTTTCGGATCAGATTTGACCATAAGACGAGTAGAAAACAGAGCAAATTGCCATAAAAGTATGCCAAAAACTACAGAAACTGTATTCTGTAATATAAAAATACAAGCAGCAGCAACGACAAGAGCCATAAGTATTATTTCACGATCGCCTCCCCACAATGTGTTGGGGCGGATTACAGATTGGTGTATTGGCACAAGTTGTAATTCATTTTCGTTGCTCATAGTTTTCTCTCGTTTTTAAGCTTATAAAATTATTTATGCAATAGAATGTATTGCATTATCAATATAAGCTATTGTTGCACCTGTAGTTGTAGTTGTTCCAAAGAAACCTGAGCTTAAAAGTGAGTTTGCACCGATAATTAAACAAATTACTAGCACTAAATAAACAATTGATTTCATGAATGCACTTATTTCGCCACCGAAAATAAGCATACCACCAGCAGCAATAATGCCGATTAAGGCAATCCCAGACGCAACTGGACCTGATAGTGAGTTCTTTAATTTATCTAAGCCGGATTCCCAGGGCAAAGACGCAGCAAAAGCACTATCAGAGACAAAAACAGTTAAAACGATTGCTAAAAGCATAAAAATGTTAGATTTAGAAAAATATTTTTGCATTTCAATTTATCCTTAAAAATAAAATAAAAAAAAATAGTTAATTTCTGATGTATTAACTTTAATTTGCATTACACAATTTCTTGTGTAATGTATTTACCATTCTCAAAGCCTTTAACTTCCAGAATGGATTGAATCTTTCTACCGTGACCAACTCTACCTATATGCACAATTAAATGCACAGTATTTGCGATTAAAGGCTCAATAGGTTTAGGGTATTCAGTGTTCATAGACACAAGTAAGGCAACACGATCAAGAGCCGCTAAAGGATTATTAGCGTGTACAGTTGCCATACCGCCCTCGTGACCGGTGTTCCACGCCATAAGAAGATCGAGAGCTTCAGCTCCACGAACTTCGCCTACTAATATTCGGTCTGGTCTCATTCTCAAAGTAGTTTTAAGAAGATGTGTCATTGTTACATTAGGAGACGTATGGAACTGCACATAGTTTTTGGCAGCACATTGAATTTCTCCAGTGTCCTCAATAATAACTACTCTTTCTTTTGGGAATTGTTCTACCATATTGGCAATTATTGCGTTAATTAGAGTAGTTTTACCTGAGCCTGTACCACCTATTACAAGTATATTTCTATGAGATTTAACAGCGTTTGCGATTACCTCACGTTGATGAATTGACATTACATTATTTTGAACATATTGATCTAACGTAAAAATAGAAATAGCTTTTTTACGTATAGTAAAAGTTGGATTAGGCACACAAGGGAATATTTGTCCTGCGAAACGTGAGTTATCTAGAGGGAACTCACATTCTAATATTGGATGTTCTTCGTCAAGAGTTAATCCATGATAAGAAGCAATGGAACGCATTAAAACGTTAGCAGATGTAGGATTGAACTTACCAACGCACGACAATCCCTCTCCGAGTTTTTCAACCCAAAGAGTGCAATCTGGATTTAGCATAAGTTCGACGACTTTATCGTCTTGAAGTAAATCTAAGGCTACAGAGCCTAAATTGAGCTTTATGTCTTGAAAAAGCTTATTCAGTAATTGTTTATCCGTGATCATATTTAGCTATAATTTCTGTATGTATTTATAATACCGGACATTATAACATATTTTTTCCTGAATAACGGATAAAATATTATAAATAACAATTTTATGAAGTTAAAATTTGTGTGTTATGTTCCATTGCTGTTATTGTATAGGGTAGAATTATAGATAGACGTATATGATTATCAGGTAAGCTTAATTGTTGTTTTTCTGGAACTCTAAATAGATCTGGTAGATATATAGAATAAGTATCACAAATTTTAGCCAAAACATCTAATGTAGGTATACTTGTTAAATGAACAATTGTATGAAAGTGCGATTTTGAAATATTCGCCTGAGACGCAAATTTAGTTATTGATAATTTGTGTTTGAGCATATAATTCTTTAAATAATCAACAAAATAATTCA
>JAXJQF010000013.1:0-26670 GCA_036311285.1 Ruminobacter sp.
AAAAATATATATTTAATCGACCTAACGTAGTATTCAGTGCCCACACAGATTGTCTAGATTTTGTTTTTAAAGAACTCTTACTTAGCTTGTAAGCAAGTGATGTGCATTTTAATCGTTTTTTGAATTTCGTCAAGTTTTTTTTGATGTTTTTTTTAAATTTATTAAATTTTTGCACAATAATTAAACAAAAAACATAAAATTTCCATTTTTGAGTATTCAATCAAAACATTTTTAACAATTTTCTTTTATTATTTAAGTGTAAAAATGTTTTTTGTGTTTTCTATATACGTTTATACGTTAGTTTTTATATTAAAAGGAACTCATCGTGAATTCAAATGACGCTCAAAGAAATAGTAATTGCTATTTAAAATCTATTTCTATTTCTGTCTTATGTACTTTAGTTTTTTTATTAATCATAAAAATCTTTTTCCCAGAACTTTTTAATTTTGACAAAAACAATACTATTAAATTCGTTTTAATAATTTCTTCTATTTTTATTTTTGTTACATCACTTTTATCTCCGTTACCATATATAAAAGAGATTAAAGAACTTAATACTCGTATTAACAATAAAAAGAAAAAAAGAATTAATAATTCTATTTCTCAAGTTCCAGCCCAAAGTAAACTTGCTCAAAAAACAAAATCAAGTCTTGCTGTTAACCCGAGCAAAAACTTAAATAACAACGCTGTGAATACAGATAACATAAAAAACGAGAATACTTCCAGTACTGAATCTTCATCCCAAGAAGATGAAGTAACTCTTTATTTTGGAAATATTCCTTTTAAATTAAATGAAAGAAATATTTATAGTCTATTAAATAAATATGATTCTAATGTACATTCAGCGCATATCACTCGAGATCATAAAACTAAAAAACGCAAAGGTATTGCGTTTGTTAAGATCTCTAAAGAAGGGGCAGAACAAGCAATCGCTGAACTTAATGGTTCTGAATTATATGGAAGAACAATTGTTGTAAAGATCGCTAACGAGAGAAAGAAAGTTTAGCAATCAAACAAAACGATTTTTTTAAATCCTAAATTATTAAAATTTTGACGTAAACCATCATGAACTTTTTCAATATCTGAACAGAATGCACAATTTTCATGATGGTTTTTATTTTCTTTATGTTGTAAATTCTTGTTATCCTTTAATAAGTTATAAACTCTTTTAGCTATAGCTTCACTAGAATCTATTATTAAACAATCTTTACAATAAAACTCTATTTCTTCTCTTAACCATGAGAAATGAGTACAACCTAATATTATCACATCTGGTTTATTTTTTATCTCAATCCATGGTTTTAGAATTTCCTTAACTTCAGACGTTGCAAAGCTTTCTTTTGATATTTTCTTCTCTGCTAACTCTACAAGTTTTGTGCTACCAATTTTTAAAACAGTTACATTTTTAGCAAATCTATTTATTAAGTCTTGAGTATATTCCCTATGCACTGTTCCAGGTGTCGCTAATAAACCTATAACCTTTTTCTTTGACATTAAAGCTGCGGGTTTAATGGCTGGAACAACTCCTACTATCGGAATTGAAATTCTTTCTCTAAGATAATCTAGCACTATTGTGCTAGCTGTATTACAAGCTACAACAATTAAGTCAACGCTATAGCATTTAATAAATGAATCTAAGAGATAAAAAACTCGCTCTTTTAAGAACATTTCATCTCTTAGACCATAAGGACAATACTTATTATCAAATAAATACAAGTAGTTACAATCAGGATTGTACTGCCTAACCTGATTATAAATGGACAATCCTCCAACACCAGAATCAAAAATCAATACATTCTCTTTCATTTTGTAACTACAAATTTACTCCTAATAAAAATCAAACAATTCTATATTAGCCGAATATACTACACCTGGTGTACTATATCCTTTAATCATTTCATACTTTTTATCAAATAAATTCTCAACACTTCCACCTAGTTTTATATGGTTATTCAATTTGTATTTTAATCCGACATTAAATAGACCAAAGCTTCCTAATGTGTCATTGTAATCTGTAAGACTATTATATCTTTTTGACATAAAATTATATGAAACATTATACTCTAATTTATCAATTACCCCAAAAGCACTTGTTTTAAAAGTAAATCTTGCTCTTCCTGGAAGGATCCTATCAAGGTCTCCATCCCTAGCCTCCATATATTCAATACTGCTTCTTAAATTTAGGAATTCATCATAGTTATATTTAGTAACCAACTCAACCCCTTTAGAGCTCGCTTTACTTACATTATAGTATTGATAAGTTGGAGGCATTGACGAAATTAGATTTCTATAATCTATGTAATATCCAACTATACTATATGTAAAGAAATCATAATTAGAAGTAAACGAAACTTCATAATTTTTAGCTTTCTCTACTTTAAGATTATCATTACCATATCCAGGATAATACAACTCTTGTATAGTTGGAGCTCTGAATGATGTTGCATACTTTAAAGACAAAAGATAATTAGAATACTTAAATATAGACCCAAAAGAATAAGACGTTTCACTTCCGTAAACAGAATTATTATCATATCTTACATTTAATTCTAAATCTAAGTTTTCACTTTCTGTTGAAGCAAACAGCAAACCACCTCTATTTACTATTGACTTGTCACTATTACCAAAATAAGTTCCATATGACGCAGACTCTGATTTTAAAATATTATTATCAAAATCAAAACCATAGCCTATTTTTAAAAATTCAAGCCCTGTTTTAATTTGATGAATCCAATGCAAATTAATCGAATCAACCTTAAATTGAGAACCATAATTAGATAGTTTGCTATCACCTTCAGCATAATCATACACATTACTATTTATGTACATTACTCCAAAATCAAAGATATTAACATCACCTATATAACTAGAGCCAACTGAAAATATATTCTTTTCATCCGAATTTTCATCTTCTTCATGAATCCAAAAGCTATTATCATAATTCCCTTGGTTATAAAAATAATTATAAGAGGCTGATAATTCTAAATTGTTATCAAATATCTTAGATGCCATTATTTCGATATTTTTCTTCGCATACTCATGCTTATCTCCATCATTTAATCCCTTTACAGGATGAACATTATATCCTTCAGATTTTTCAACTCCACCTGTTACTTTAATTAAAAAATCTCCATTTGAGATAACATTTTTTGAGTCTATACTGTGAGTAACATGAGAGGAATACTTATAGCTCAGACTTTGCTTATTCTTGAAAGAAGGCTTTGTAATTATATTTACAACTCCTGTTATAGCATTAGCTCCATATAAACTTGCTTTACTTCCTCTAATATACTCTACTCTTTCAATAATATTAGCAGGTATATTATTTGTGTTAACATTTGCTATCCCTGCTGAATTTATTGGATTTCCATCCAATAAAAACAATAATTGTTCCCCTTTACCACCTCGACCAAATACACTAGAAGTCTGACCTTTACCACCATATAAAGTATATTGAATACCAGGAAGCAATTTTAATACATCAAAAACATTATTAGCATTATGAGCTTCTATTTCTTTAGATGTTACAATTTCTACATTGGAAATTTTTGATACTTGACTTTGAGGCAAACGGCTAGCTGTAACAACAACTTCCTTGTCTTCAGTGTTATAAGCATGTGATACTTGAAAAAAAAGAACAGCACTGCAAAAAGATGCAGTCGTATAAGAAAATAAATTTTTAACCATTTAAATTATCCATATCGCGTGAACATTAAACAACAACAAAAGGCATGTATTCGGACTTAATGTTTACCAACACAAAACTTCCCAGTTTCCCAGTGTATAATTGTGTTGAACCATATAACCGCTGCGCGACAGTTCTAGACTTTCACTAGATTCCATTTTCAGCAAAGATTAGAAATCTATGCAACCTTTTATCTACAGACACATTATATCCTTATGATGTATAATACTCAAAAATTTTAAGAGGTTTTATTTATGAGTTTAGTTACAAGCATCGATGTATCAACATACAAAAATAAATTAGATGAAAAAACACACAACTTATCTCCATTATTTAAAGATTTTTTTAACATTGACTGTATTACCGTAACTAAATCTGAGCCTATCAACTATAGAATGAGAGCTGAATTTGGTGTTTATCTTGAGGACGATAACTTTCAATATTTTATGGTTGACCAAAATGGGAAAACTAAAAATAGAGTATTTATAAATGACTTTCCTGTAGCCTCTGTTTTAATTAATAAAACCATGCCTGTGTTAAAAGAATTAATATGTAAAAACAAAAATTTACACCAGAGATTATTTGCAATAGAATTTTTAAGTTCATTAAGTAATGAATTACTTATCTCTCTTATTTATCACAAAAAACTTGATGAAAACTGGCAAATAGACGGGATTTCCTTACAAAAAGAAATAAATAAACAAATAGAAGATGCAAAAATCAAAATTGTTGGCCGAGCAAGGAAACAAAAAATAATACTTTCTGAAGATTTTATTTGGGAGAAACTAACTGTTAAGGAAAAAGAATTACATTACCACCAACAAGAAAATAGCTTTACCCAGCCTAACGCAAAAATAAATGAACAGATGCTTTCATGGGTAATAGATAACACTAAAGATAATAAATACGATTTGCTTGAACTATATTGCGGTAATGGAAACTTCTCTATCGCTCTTGCTCCTTATTTCGATAAAATATTAGCTACGGAAATATCCAAAACAAGTGTACAATCTGCTCAATTAAATATACAAAGAAATCAAATCAATAATCTTAAAATTGCAAGATTAAGCTCTGAAGAATTTACTATAGCAGCAAACAAAGAAAGAGAATTTAACCGCCTTAAGGAACAAAATATCAATATAGATGATTATAATTTCAAAACTGTATTAGTTGACCCTCCTAGAGCTGGACTTGATATTGATACAATCAAACTAATTAGCCAATTTGATAACATTGTATATATTTCATGTAACCCAAATTCATTAGCCGACAATCTAAAAGAGCTATGTAAAACACATGAAGTGAAGAAAATTAATTTCTTCGACCAATTCCCATACACCGAACATATTGAAACAGGTGTTATATTAAAGAAAAAGAAATAATGAAAGAAAAAATTAAAAGCATGGGATTACCCATGCTTTTATTTTACAAAATTAGAAAATTATTCCATATAATGACTTGGCAGTTCCTTTCTTGCTACACCTGTTTTAATAGCGGCTTCCGCTACAGCCTTAGAAACCCATGTTAATAATCTCTTATCCATTGGTTTTGGCATGATATAGTGAGGACCGAATACTAAGTTATCATCATCACAAGCCTTTGCAACATAATCAGGAACAGGTTCTTGAGCTAATAAACGAATAGCATTCATTGCAGCTTTCTTCATTTCAAGGTTGATTTCCTTAGCATGAACATCTAAAGCACCTCTAAACAAGAATGGGAAACAAATTACGTTATTGATTTGGTTTGGATAATCAGAGCGACCTGTACCAAAGATAATATCAGGACGTTCTTCTTGAACTATAGCAGGACTAATTTCAGGATCTGGATTAGAACAAGCAAAAATAACACTGTTTGGAGACATTAATTTAATCTGTTCTCTTGTAACTAGGTTTGCACCTGACACTCCCAAGAATACATCAGCATCCTTCATTGCATCATCTAAAGTCTTTGGACCAGAATCATTAACAAAACGAGGTTTTTCTCCATTTAAATCTGTACGATCTGAACGAATAACTCCACGTCTATCGATCATATAAAAGTTTTCTTTTTTAGCACCACAAGCTAATAATAAATCTGAACATGCAACCCCAGCGGCACCAGCTCCTAAACAAACAACCTTACATTCTTCAATTTTCTTTCCTTGAATTTGTAATGCATTTAAAATACCTGCAGTTGTTACGATTGCTGTTCCGTGTTGATCATCATGGAAAACAGGTATATTACAAATAGCCTTTAACTTTCTTTCAATTTCAAAACATTCAGGGGCTTTAATATCTTCTAAGTTTATACCACCAAAAGTATCTGCAATATTTGCAACTGTATTTACAAAATCGTCAACATCCTTATGTTTAACTTCAATATCAATAGCATCTACATTAGCAAAGCGCTTAAATAATAAAGCTTTACCTTCCATTACAGGTTTTGAAGCCAAAGGACCTAAGTTACCTAATCCTAAAATTGCAGTACCATTAGATATAACCGCAACCAAGTTGCCTTTGATAGTGTATTTATACGCTAATTCAGGATCTTCTGCAATTGCTTTAACTGGTTCTGCAACACCAGGGCTGTAAGCTAAAGTCAAGTCATGAGCAGTTTCTGCTGGTTTAGAAATATTAATTGAAATTTTACCAGGAGTAGGAAGAGCATGATAATCTAAGGCGTCATCATGTAATTTTTTATCAGCCATAAAGCAATCTCCAGTTTTATATAAGTCTTATATGTAATAATAAAAAAAATACTAAATATTATAATTTGTAATAATACACAAGAATATCAAAAAAAAACGTTGTATTAAACAAATTTTAAAGCTTAATTTTAAAAAAATAAAACCCGCTATAAAAAGCGGGTCTTTTGTAAATTTTATATGTTACTTCTTGCTTGATAACATACCAAAACGCTTATTGAAACGTTCTACTCTACCACCAGTATCAACAATCTTTTGCTTACCAGTATAGAATGGGTGACATGCTGAACAAACATCAATAACTAAATCTTTACCAACTGTTGATCTAGTTTGGAAAGTGTTACCACATGAACACTTAACATTGATCACATCATATGCTGGGTGAATATCTTTTTTCATGGAAACCTCTATTTCGAGTTGTGTCGCCAATTTGACCACTTACGCGTCAAATACCACACATTAATACAATTATCAAAAATAAACTTGCGAATAATATATTAATATTTTAAATTATGCAAATAAAATCATAAATAATCTCAATAATAATTTCCTCAAAACAATAAAATGATACTCGAAGTAGCAATAAACATACCTATTTTTTATACTTACTATTATTTATACAACAATAACGGTTCTTATACATCACCTTTAATAGGAAGAAGAGTTAGCATCCCTTTTAGAAATAAAAAATCTTGGGGCATAATAACTAACACCTTTGATAGTATTGAAAATATTCCTAGCCTAGCATCAACAAAGAAAAAAATTACACTAAAAGAAATTATTTCAATTATTGATGAAACGCCTATTTACGACGAAAGTCTAATAAAATTACTTTTATGGGCTTCAAACTATTACCATTATCCTATTGGACAAACACTTTTTTCTGCTCTTCCTAAAGCTATTAAAAACGATGATAAAATCAAAGAAGAACAAATAAAAATATGGTTTCTAAAAGATAAAGACTACTCAATTAAAGTTTCAAGAAAATCAAAAAAAACTCTTGAAGTAATATCTACCTTAGAAAAACAAGATGTTACAGACACTGAAATGAAAGATCTTGGTGTTTCAATATCAACAATAAGCAAGCTAAAGGAATTAAACATTATTGATTTTTACTTTAAGAGTTTAGAGCATAAAATTTGGCATAAAACATGTGAAAATATTTTAAAAAATACTCCTCTAAAGTTAAACAACGAACAACAAAACGCACTAAAAGATATAACAAGTAGTAACAATTTTAATTGCTTCTTCATAAATGGTGTTACTGGGTCTGGAAAGACGGAGGTTTACCTTCAGGTAATTGAGCACTACTTAAAACAAAAAAAACAAGTCTTAGTATTAATACCTGAAATCAATTTAACAAAACAAACAATTGACCGCTTTAGAAATAGATTTAATGTGGAAATTGTAAAAAACAATTCTTCTTTAAGCGAGAAAGAAAAACTAATATCATTTAATAAAATCAGAAATGATGAAGCAGCTATACTTATTGGAACAAGAAGCTCATTGTTTTTTAATTTTAAGAATCTTGGTTTAATAATAATAGATGAAGAGCATGACGAATCCTACAAACAAGGAGACTCATTATTATATTCAGCTAGAGACACAGCAATAATGCTCGCTAAAATTAAAAACATCCCTATTGTTTTAGGTTCAGCCACTCCATCGATAGAAACTTTTTTAAATGCGAAAACTGGAAAATATAAAGAACTTAAATTAAGAAATCGAGCAGGAAATGCAAAGAAAATTATATTTACCCTCTCAGATATGAAAAAAGAAAATTTAATCTTTGGCTTAACAGCAACAATGATTAAAGAAATAGAAAGAACAATTTTTGAAGGTAATCAAGCATTAATAATGCTCAACAAGCGTGGTTATGCTAATCAATATGTGTGTCATCATTGTGGACATATATTTACATGTAATCATTGTTCCAAAAATTTAATTTTCCACAAGCAAGAAAACTATCTTCAATGTCATCATTGCGAAAAAAAATACCCAATCCCTTATGTATGTCCAAAATGCTCTAGTAATAATTTAAAAACAATCGGAATAGGTACAGAACAATTAAAGGAAAACTTACAGAATCTATTTCCAAAAGCTAACATCGCCCAAATAGATAGAGATACCACAAAAACCAAAACAGCCTTAAATAATTATCTCGAGAAAATAACTAACAATGAATACCAAATACTAATTGGAACTCAAATGCTAGCAAAAGGACATCATTTTCCAAATGTTACATTTGTAGGAATTCTAGACGTTGATTTCGCCTTATATTCAAATGATTTTAAATCCATTGAAAAATTAGCACAATTAATTACCCAAGTAAGTGGACGTGCAGGGCGTGCAGACAAACAAGGTTATGTCTGCATTCAAACACTACAACCTGACAATAAAATATTTTCTATGATCAAGAATGATAATTATGATTATATTTGTGATTACATTCTTTACCAAAGACAATTAGCACACCTTCCACCATATAGCTACCTAGCTATAATCAAAGCTTGCTCTAAAAACAAAAACTCTGTGATTACCAACCTTAGCTATGTATTAAACATACTGAACCTTGCATGTAAAAATATAACAAACGATTCAATAACAATTTCCCCTCCTTACCCATCATCAATAGAACGAAGAAAGGATAAATATAATTATCAAATTCTTATTCAATCTAATAGTAGAAAGAATCTAGCTTATTTATTAAGTGTATTTACAGCACAAATAGGTTCTCTGCCTATAAAAAGTAACGTACAGTATGCTATCGATGTTGACCCTAGTTTTATCATGTAATATTACTGATTAATTATATTAATCATTGTAGAAATGCTTATAAAAAGTTAAAATTTACCAATAAGCTATAAAGAGAAAAAAATTATGAAACAAATCATTGAAAACGCACTATATAACGTAATATCAAAATTTAAAAACGACAATATTATACCTTCAGACCAAAATATTAAAATTATTGTTGAAAAAACCAAAGATAAATCTCATGGTGATTTTTCAACTAACTTGGCAATGTTATTAACTAAAATTCTAAAGAAAAAACCTTTAGACATTGCTCAGCAAATTGTTGATAACCTTGAGTTGACATCCCAAATTGACAAAGTAGAAATTGCTGGCGTTGGTTTCATTAATTTTTTCATAAACATCAAGCATATCGAAGAAAAAGTTAACCAAATGCTAAATTCTCCAAAACTTGGTGTTATCTACGACAAAGATGTAGAAACAATCGTTATCGATTACTCTTCTCCTAATGTTGCTAAAGAAATGGCTGTACACCACATTCGCTCAACAGTAATTGGCGATTCTGTTGTAAGAATTTTAGAATTTTTAGGCAACAATGTAATTCGTGCAAATCATATTGGTGACTGGGGTACACAATTTGGTATGCTTATAGCCTTCCTTGAAAAGCAAGAGCAATCAAATGTAACTGCAGTTGAATTATCTGACCTAGAAGCTTTCTATAGAGAAGCAAAGATTTGCTATGACTCCGATGAAGAATTTGCAACTAAAGCAAGACAATACGTTGTTAAACTACAAAGTGGCGATAAGTACTGTTTAGAAATGTGGAAAAAGCTTGTAAATATCACAATGGAACAAAACCAAGACATCTACAATCGCTTAAATGTATCTTTAACTCCAAAGGATGTAATGGGGGAAAGCTTATACAACCCAATGCTTCATCCTTTAGTTGATGATTTAAAAAGCAAGAATTTAGCTGTTCTTGATGATGGTGCTTACGTTGTTTACTTAGATTCATTCAAAGACAAGGAAGGTAATCCAAGAGGCGTTATCGTTCAAAAGAAAGATGGAGGCTTCTTATACACAACTACAGACGTTGCTTGTGCTAAATACAGATGTGAACATTTTCATGCAAATAGAATAATAATCTTTGCCGATTCTAGACAACATGAACATTTATTAATGGCTTGGGATATTGCTCGTAAGGCAGGTTATATTCCTGAGAATGTATCATTAGAACATGGTTCTTTTGGGATGATGCTAGGTAAGGACGGAAAGCCATTCAAGACTCGTTCAGGTGGCACAGTGAAACTTAAAGATTTATTAAATGAAGCAGTTACTAGAGTTACAACTATAATCGAAGAAAGAAAATCTGACCTAGATGAAGAAACAAAGAAAGATGTAATTGATGCTATAGCTATGGGGGCAATCAAATACGCTGACTTATCTAAGAACAGAACTACAGATTATGTTTTCGATTGGGATAACATGCTAACCTTTGATGGCAACACAGCCCCATACTTACAATATGCATATAGTAGAATTCAGTCTATCTTTAAAAAGTCTGAAAACATTGAATTCAGTAACATAAAAATCGAACATGAATGCGAAGAACTTTTAGCAAATAAAGCTCTTCAATTTAACGCTGTAATTAATAGTTGCGCTGAAAAGGCTATGCCGCACCTTTTATGTACATATTTATTTGAATTAGCTGGCTTATTCATGAAATTCTATGAAGCATGTCCAATAAATAAAGATGGTGTTGATATAAATACTCGCAATAGTCGCCTTTCTATTTGTAAACTAACATCTAATATCATTAAAACAGGTTTAGACCTATTAGGTATTAGAACAATAGAAAGAATGTAATCATAGTATGGAAAGAAAAAAGAAGACACAAAACAAAGAAAAAAAATTTTATACGAAATTTTCTTTTTACCTTGCGATATTTATTCTTACTTTCCTTGTTGGAGGGTACTGTTACCTTAGTACCCTTCCAGAAGTAAAAGTACCACAAAAAATACAAAGTTCTCAAAAGAATAAAACTTCTAAAGTTGAAAATAAACATAAAACTAAACTCGATTATTACATTTTATGTAAAAACAATGTTTTTGGAATCAAGAAAGATGCTGAAAGACAAAAGGCAATGATAGCTTTTCTTGGAAAAGAATCCCAAATAATAAGTTCACAAAATAAATATGAATTATATATTGGACCATATACCAATGTGGTTAAAGCCAAAAAATCAATGAATGAACTAATCGAAAAGAAAATTGTTTACAAATGTAAAATCAAAGAAAGGACAAGATAATGACAACTATTGTATCTTTACGAAAAAATAACAAAGTCTACATCGGTGGAGACGGACAAGTAACTCTCGGAAATACAATAATTAAATCAGATGCTAGAAAAATCAGAAAAATAAACGGTAACAAAGTGCTTATAGGCTTTGCTGGAGCAACCGCAGATGCTTTTACATTAATGGACTTATTTGAACAACAATTTAAGTCGAATAATAACAACATTGATAATGCTGTTATCGCCTTTACAAAAATATGGCGCACCGACAAAATGCTACGTAAACTAGAAGCCTTTTTAATTGTAGCTGATTGTAAAAAATCATTCATTATAAGTGGAAGTGGTGACGTTATACAAAAGAAAGACGATTTACTTGCTATCGGGTCTGGCGGTAATTATGCATATAGTGCTGCAAAAGCTCTACTTGAAAACACCGACCTTGATGGGGAAGAAATAATTAAAAAATCTCTATCTATTGCAAGTGAGATTTGTATTTACACAAACAATGAACAGATAATTGAATCTATTGAATACTAAAAAAAGAGAATTACCATGCTAACACCTCAGGAAATTGTAAAAGAATTAGACAAACACATTATTGGTCAAGATAATGCCAAAAAAGCAGTTGCTATTGCTTTAAGAAATCGTTGGAGAAGAATGCAACTTCCTTCTGAAGTTCGTACAGAAATCACTCCAAAGAATATCCTTATGATTGGACCTACTGGTGTTGGTAAAACAGAAATAGCTAGACGAATTTCATCAATAACTAAATCTCCTTTTTTAAAAGTTGAAGCAACAAAGTTCACTGAAGTTGGATACGTTGGTAAGGACGTTGAAAGCATTATTAGAGATCTTGTTGAAGTATCTTTAAAAAATCTCAAAAACGAAGAAATGAAAAAGTTTGAAAAAGAGGCTCAATATAAGGCTGAAAATCAAATCATTGATGAATTAATTTCTTCTAGCTCTAGAAAAAACATAGACAAAGAATTATTAAGAGAATTTTTAAATAAAGGCCTTCTTGATGAATTAAAGATTCCATCTCATGAAAATAAAACCGCTCCAATTGCACAAATAAAGACATTTAGTAGCATGGATCCTTTAAGTATTGAGGAATTCTTCCAATCCTTAAACGAAAACCTAACTGCTGAAACCCCAAAAGCTGATAAAAAATTAATTTCTGTAAAAGATGCTAAAAAACTATTAACAGATAACTGTGCACTAGAACTTATCGATAAAAAAGAATTAAACATTAAAGCTATAGAGAATGCTGAAAATAATGGAATTGTTTTTATCGATGAAATAGACAAAATTTGTGAAAAGAAACAAAATAATTCTCCTCACGTTTCAAGAGAAGGTGTGCAGAGAGATTTATTACCTCTAATTGAAGGATGTTCTGTTAAAACAAAATACGGAATGGTAAAAACAGACCATATTCTATTTATAACATCTGGAGCATTCCAATTATCATCTCCTTCAGATCTAATTGCTGAACTTCAAGGCAGATTGCCAATTCGTGTTGAACTATCTGACCTAACTGTAAATGACTTCGAAAGAATTTTAGTAGAACCTGAAATGTCTATCACAGAACAATATATTAAACTTATTCAAACTGAAAAAGTTAAGTTAGAATTTACAAAAGAAGCTATAAAGAAAATAGCTCAGGCTGCTTTCGATGTAAATTCTACAAATGAAAATATTGGTGCACGAAGACTTCATACTATTACAGAAAAATTACTTGAAGATATTTCTTTTAATGCATGTAATATGACAAATGAAACTGTTATCATAGACGATAAATATGTAGAAGAGCATATAGGAAGCATTGTGGAAAACGAAGACTTAAGTAAGTATATTTTATAATGCTTGATATAGATTCAGTAAACAAACTTTTTGATGAATTATCAGAGGAGATTTCTAAAATCAAATCTGATAATTCTACAAATATAGATCTTGAAAAAGAAATATCAAACTTAAAAAAGAAAAACTCTGTTCTAAAAAGTGAAAAACAGAGTCTTGAAAAAGAAATCTCAATAATTAAAACAAATTTCTCTAACTTTAAAAAGAAATTATCTCTAACTATCCAAAAAATCGACAAATAGTATATTTATAGATTTTGGTCCATTTCCATTGACGGCATTAAATTACAGCACTTACCTATCTTTTTTGCGGGCACTCCTGCAACAGTAGAATGAGCATTTACATCTCTCAAAACAACACTGCCAGCTCCGATCTTTGCCCCTTCTCCAATATTTATATTACCTAAAATACTAGCTCCTGCTCCAATCATTACACCACTGCTTACCTTAGGATGTCTATCACCTTGTTCATGACCTGTACCACCAAGTGTAACATTATGAAGAAAAGACACATTATCACCAATTACAGCAGTTTCACCAATAACGATACCTGTAGCATGATCAAACATTATACCTTTACCAATTTTAGCAGCAGGATGAATATCAACGCCATAAATTACAGACATCATATGTTGCATAAAATAAGCTAATTCTTCTCTCTTATTTTCCCATAACCAATGCGCTATTCTATAGCTTTGAATAGCTTGAAATCCTTTTAAATACAATAATGGAGTAGAATATTGTCTAACCGCAGGGTCTCTTTCTACAACAGCTTCTAAATCAACCATAGCACTTTCAATAATACTTTCATCTTTCGAAAAAACATCATCGAAAATTTCGCGTAATACAACTGTAGGCATTATAGCCGTGCCTAACTTATTAGATAATTGAAAGCTTAACGCATCAGAAAAACTTTTTTGATTAATTATAGATTGAAGAAAATAACTTCCTAACAAAGGTTCTTTTTTAATTATTTCTTTTGCTTCTTCTTTTATTTTATTCCAAAAAATCTCTGTATCCATTTCCTATATAGGCTCCATATGTAGAGTTACGTCAGCATTGGGATATACATGTATTATAGCATGTTCAATATTGTCTGCTATCGAATGAGCCTTATCTAAAGACATATTTTTATCTAACTCTATATGAGCTTGTATAAAAATTGAAGATCCTGCTCTTCTAGTTCTCAAATCATGCACACCTTTGACTTCTTCTTCTGATTGTATAATATCTAAAATTTTAAAAACATCTGACTCATCTATTTGTGTATCAATTAAAACCCTTAATGATGATACCAATAGCATATATGAACTTTTTAAAATATATAATCCAAGTATAATTGAAAATAGTCCATCAAAATATAAAAATCCACATGAAGATATATACAGTGAAATCAAAACCCCAATATTAAAAATAACATCACTTAAATAATGAAGTCTATCAGCAATTATTACCTGACTCTTTGTTTTTTTTATCACAAAGCTCTGTATACTTATCAACACTACTGTCAAAACCATTGATAAAATGGTTATTTCTATACCAACATCTATATTCTCAATAGTTATTGGCGAATATACTCTTGTAATCCCATGGATAATTAAAAAAAACGATGAACCTCCTATAAGAACAGCTTGAGATAAACTTGCTATAGACTCTATTTTTCCATGTCCATATCTATGTTGTTCGTCCGCTGGATGTAATGAATAGTTTATTGCAATCAAATTAATTACCGCAGCAAAAACATCTAAAAATGAATCTGTAAGAGAAGCAAGTAAGGTAGAAGATTGAGTCATTAGCAAAGCAACAATCTTAGACAAAATCAATATTGTTGCTGTAGTTATCGAAAGCCATCCTGCAATTTTTACTAATCTAGCATACTCATTGACCTGACAATTTTTAGAAATCATAAATTACTAATATTCCTATAGAACTCACACTATATAAACTTACTTAAAACAATATTAAATACAAATCACAACAAAATTATAAAAAAAAATATAATATTATAAATATAGCAAGGAACATTATATGTGGAAATTATTACTGAAACGATTTATATTTTATTTTCCTGTTAAAATATTTGGAAGCTGTCATAGTCAAAATCCTAACCATGTAACAGAACTAAATTTAAATCCTGAAGAACCAATTGTTTATGTTCTGCAATCAAACTCCATAAGTGATATGCTAACTCTAGAAAAATACACTAGAAAACATCGCTTACCCAATCCTTTTTCTCACCTAGTTGTTTGCGGAAAAAGATTAAAACGTTCCATATTCTTAAAGAATGTAAATTTCTTATTTAACAAAAACGTTTCAGACTATGATTATAGTCCTGTGATTCAAAGTTGGATCAATGAATGCGTAAACAACAACATTAATATTCAAATTATACCTGTTTCTATTGTTTGGAGTCGTAACCCGGGAAAAGAGGGGTGTGAACGAGAATACTACATACACAAACCAAGAACAGCGATTAATAAGTTTTTTAGGTTATTTTTTCTTGGCTACGATAATACAACAATTTTATCTGGACCAATCAACATATTAAATCTTACCAAGCGCATAAGTTCAGACAAACTTATCACTACAATATCAAAAGGTTGTCAGTTACATTTTGAAAGACGTTTTAAAGAGATTATTGGTCCAAAAATTCCAAATCGAGAAAAATTAATACAAGAGTTAATCGTTACTCCCAATATACAAAATGTAATTGAAGAACTGCATAAAGAACACAATATTGATAAAAAGGGAATAGAAAAAGAAGCTTACAATATTTTAAATGAAATGGCTTCAAACAAGTCATACCATCTACTAAGAATATCTGCAACCATAATGCACTTAATCTGGAATAAACTATATCATGGTGTTAATGTAGAAGGAGCCAAAAGAGTAAGAAAACTCATAAGCGACGGACATGAGATTGTATACGTTCCATGTCATAGAAGTCATATGGATTACCTACTACTTTCATATACATTGTTCAATGAAGGATTAGTTTCTCCACACATTGTAGCCGGTAATAATTTGAATTTCTTTCCTATTAACTATTTTCTCAGAGGATGTGGAGCTTTCTTCATGAGAAGAAAGTTCAAAGGTGACAAGCTTTATACTGCAATTTTTAAAGAATACATTACAACTCTATTCCAAAAGGGATATAGTACAGAGTTCTTTATTGAAGGAGGCAGATCAAGAACAGGTAAAACTCTCCCCCCTAGAACAGGTCTTGTTGCTATGGCGGTACAAGCCCAATTAAGAGGACAAAAACGCCCTATTACCTTTATTCCTACATATTTAGGATATGAAAAGGTAATGGAAGTTTCAAACTACATGAATGAACTTAAAGGTGCAAAAAAAGAAAAGGAATCTGTCTTCCAGTTATTTAACATATTTAAACGATTTAAATACTATGGCAGAGGTTATGTTTGTTTCGGAGAACCGATATCCATCCCTAATTACCTAAAAGAAAATGTACCTAATTGGCAACAATATATTAATGAGAATGGGAACGATAAACCTTCTTGGTTATTTAATACTGTAAACAGCCTTTCTGACGAATTAGTTATGAATCTAAACGAATCTGCTTCTATAAACGGATTAAACCTATGTGCTTTAGTTTTATTAACAGATTCTACACATAAGATGTCTATAAACAAGATTCAAGAAATCATATCTTTCTACTTATTTGTATTAAGAAGAGGACCAATCTTTAAAAGAGTAATTGCACCAAATATAAATAGCTTAGATTTAATGAAACAAGCACGAGAATTGTCTCCTTTCAATATCGAAAATAATATAGCTTGTCCAACAAAAAGAGATTTAATTTATTTAAGCTATTTTAAAAATAATATATTGCACTTTTTTGTTCTTCCTGCTCTTATTATGACTATAATAAAAGTTCATAAAAAAATAACACTTAATGACATTATCATGCATACAAGGAATATATTTTATTTCTTAAGACATGAATTATATGTCCCAATCAGAGAAAATGTGTTAGACAACTCAATTAAAGAATATGTTTCAGCTTTTCAATTAGATGAATATATAATTTCATCCTCGAATGCTTTTTCTATAAACAAAAGCAAAGAAAATATAATTTCATATTTAACAAATTGTATTCATGATAACCTTGTCAGATATTCATTAGGGGCATTTGTAATAAAGAATCATGAAGATAAATTTATAAATGAGAACTTGTTTACACAGTTTGCTGTTGAAAAATGTAACTTATTGCCGTTATCTATTACAAATGGTTCTCCGGAATTTTCAGACCCAATTTCATTTAAGGTTATGTTTGAAACATTTGTGAGACATAATTATATAAGTATCAATAAGGAAACTTTTGAATTTACCAAGAACATTTCAAAACTAGACAGACTAATTGAGGCTATTGGTCATTTATTACCAAAAGAACTTATAAATGACATTTATAATCAAAAAGAGGAATAGCATGCTAAAAATCTTTTGTAAGTACTTTATTATTTTCACAGTTTTAATTATTAACACAAGTTTTGCGTCTGCTCCAAAAGAGGAAGAAGTAGACCCTAATGCTCCAGTTGTACCAAGAGTAGAATATTATGAATTACAACCGAAGTTTCTTACTAATCTTTCAGCAAGTGGGGGTAAATTTAACTACATCAAAGTAAAGGTTACTCTAATGATTAACGACTCTAGAGAACTTCCGCTTATTAAGGAACATGATGCTGCTCTAAGAGACGGAGTAATTTCTGTTATCGGTGCTGCTACAATAGAAGAAGCCAAAACTTCCCACGGAAAAGACCAATTACAAGAAAAAGTTCAAGAAGTACTAACAAAAATTACTGACGAACGAATCGGTCGAAGAGTTATCAAAAAGGTTCTTTTTTCAGAATATTTAGTTCAATAATATCACTTCACGATTTTTAAAACCTTAATCTCAATTACAGAGTAAACCATTCCACACGCAGCTCCAACAAAGTGAGCTGTATGTGCAATTCCATCCATAAATAAAGCCAATACGACAGCTATCAACATTAGTACGGGAAACATTGATTTAGCAACGAAATATGTTCCTGGATTTTTGGTTAACTGAAAGCTTGTAAACATATATGCCATAATCCCATAGCACACTCCAGACATACCACCAAAATTACCATGAAGGTCGTTATGCATATACTGAAATATATTTGAGAAAACGCCTGTAAAAAATATAATTCCTAAAAGAACACCCATACCTCTATAATTTTCAATCCTTCTTCCCATATATGCAAAAATAGTCATGTTAAATGCAATATGTGCAATAGAAAAATGCATAAATACAGGAGTTACTAGTCTCCATACTTGAAAATCCTTTGTAATTGAATTTAAATCAAAACATAGATAACCATAAAAGTTACTTGATATTAGATATATAAAATAAAAAACAATTGAGAAAAGTACAAACAAACTCGTACACGGATTATCTTTTATTACCCTAACAATACCATTTGTATTACTTGTAAAAGTATGAACATTATTAGAAGTTTTTTGCTTTTGATAATTAAAAATTAGAGACTTAGCTTTAAACAATTGATCAGTATTAGTAAGATAGATAATAAATAATGAATTCTCTTCAGCTAAGGTTACTTGAATATTGTTATATTTAAGATACTCAACTAAATCTAATGCTATATTTTTATTATCTATCTCAACTAATTTCATATTACTTCTCTTCGTTTAACCACTTCATATATAACTGAACACCTTCTGCTACAGTCTTAAACTCAACATCACAACCTGTAGCTCTTAACTTTGTTAAATCAGCTTGAGTGAATGATTGGTATCTACCCTTTAAATGAGCAGGGAACGGGATAAACTCTATTTCTCCCTTCTTATGATAATCAACAACTGCCTTTGCTATATTTAAAAATGGTTCTGCTCGCCCTGTTCCACAATTAAATACACCTGAGTGTTCTTTATGGTCTAGGAACCATAAATTAACATCACAAACATCTTCAACGTAAACAAAGTCTCTCATGTGACCACCATCGCCATAGCCATCTGTACCTTCGAATAGTTTAACGTTCTCACCCTTTAAAATTTGATTATTTAAATGAAACGCTACACTAGCCATTGTTCCCTTATGATTTTCTCTTGGTCCATATACATTAAAATACTTTAGACCAACAACCTGAGATTTTAGAGACGGAAGGAATTTTCTCATGTATTCGTCAAAGAAAAATTTTGAATATCCATAAACATTTAAAGGTTTTTCATATTCACGACCTTCTATAAAATCCTTATTTCTACCCCCATAAGTTGCAGCAGATGAAGCATATATAAACTGAATATGACGATCTATACAGTAATGAAATAAACTCTTAGTATATTCGTAATTATTCAACATAATGTACTTTCCATTCCATTCTGTTGTTGCTGAGCACGCTCCTTCGTGGAAAATCGCTTCGATTTTACCCCACTCCACAAAGTTATCACCGGCTTCTATTCTCTTAATGAAATCATCTTTATCCATATAATCGTATATGTCTAAGTCCACAAGATTAGTAAATTTTGTGCCATCAGTTAAGTCATCCACAACGATAATATCAGTTCTACCTCTTGCGTTTAACTTTTTTACAATATTACTTCCAATAAAACCAGCGCCACCAGTTACAATAATCATCTCGTATCCCCACTTTATTAACATCTTAAAAAATGCTTTTTTCAAAAAAAACAGCATTAATACTAAGTAAATTTACTATTAAACAACTCATTAAATCTTAATTTAATAGTTATTCTCAACATATTAACAATTTTTGATTTATAATTCACTTATAAGTAACAAAATTACTAACAAAATAGTGTTTTTATTACGAAAATAGTTTATCAACAATATCTGTAAAATAATATGTGTATTAACTTGTTATTATTGTGAATAAGGCTACTAAATGAAAATATTAGTTATAGCACCATCATGGATCGGTGACCTTGTAATGTCTCAAACGTTGTTAATTAAACTAAAAGAAATGTATCCCGATTGTATTATCGATGTACTATGTCCACAATGGTGTATACAAGTTATTAACAGAATGCCTCAAGTTAATAAAAGTTTGCTTATGCCAATTGGTCATGGTTCCTTCGATCTCAAAGGAAGATATAATCTAGGAAAACAACTACGTTCTGAAAATTACGAAACGTGTTACATTCTTCCAAATTCATGGAAAAGTGCACTTATCCCTTTATTTGCAAAAATTAAAAACAGAATTGGATGGATTGGTGAAAGCAGATATTTGTTATTAACTAGCTATCGTAAAAACAAAAAAGATTTCCCCAAATTAATTGAACGATACACATCTTTAGCTCTTGATAAAACAATAACAAAAGGAAATGACATAGGAACTATTACCTATCCATGCTTAGAAGCATCTAAAGAACTAACTGACGAAATTATAGAAAAATACAAACTAAATAAAAATCATAAGAGCTTAGGAATATGCCCTGGTGCAGAATTTGGAAAAACTAAACAATGGGCTCCTGAATACTATGCTAAATATATTGAATTATTCTTAGAAAAGTATCCTAAAGGAGAAATAAGAATATTCGGCTCCAACAAAGATGTTGAAATATCTAATACCATCAAATCCTTGGTATGTGATTCTAAACAATCACAAATTAAAATATTAGCAGGTAAAACATCTCTTTTAGATGCTATTGATATTATTGCAAACACAAACCTTGTAATCTGTAATGATTCTGGACTAATGCATATTACGGCAGCTGTTAAAACAAAATTAGTTGCAATTTTTGGTTCTACAAGTACTTTATACACGCCTCCATCAACTACTAATGATATGTGTCTGCTAATAGAATCTGACGAACCTTGTCACCCCTGCTTTAAGAAAACATGTAAATTTAATAGCTTAGCTTGTCTTAAAAAAATATCTCCAGATTATGTATGGGAACAAACCTTAGGAAAATGGAACGATGTCTAAACTATTATTCTTTATCTATAATTTAATTACATTTTTTTTAGTTCCTGTCGTATACCTTAAACTTAGATATTCGAAAAAGGAAATATGTCATGGAACAACAGCTAAACAATTGTTAGGATTTGTACCCAAAAGAGACTATGAAAGTCCAGTGTGGATACACACTGTAAGTGTTGGAGAAGCTCTAGGAGCTTTACCACTTATAAAAAAATTAGCAACAACACATCCTAATCAACAGTTTGTTGTTACCACTACAACAGCTACAGGTAAAAATGTGTACAAAAATATCCCAAACAATATTTCACATTTATATTGTCCTTTAGATAATTATTTTTGTGTTAAAAAATTTTTTAACTCTGTAAAACCTAAAGCTCTAATAATTATGGAAACGGAGTTGTGGCCAAATATATTAAAAATTGCTAACGATCATGATATAAAAACAACCATAATTAATGCACGATTATCAAATAAATCATGTAATAGCTATTTAAAAATTAAAAACTGTTTTTACCATTTAATTACAAAGAATATTACAAAAATATTATGTCAAAACGATAATGACAAGTGTAATTTTTTAAAACTTGGTTTTACTGACGATCAAGTAAAAGTTTTGGGGTCACTAAAATACGATATCGAAATTAACGAAGAGAAAAGAAAAATTGGTGAATCAATAAAAAATAATACTTTAGACAAGAATGTTGTATGTTTTGCAAGCACTCATATAGGTGAAGACGAAAAAATCATAAATAAAATAAGTGATAATGAATCAAAGATACCTAACAATACTATCTTTTTACTGATTCCAAGACATCCTGAAAGATTTGAAGAAGTTTTCAAACTATCGTCAACAAAATTTAAAGATACTATTAAATTCACGGACATAAAAAATAATAACTACATTATTCCTGAGAATACGAAAATTATTATTGGTAACACAATGGGAGATATGATTACATATTTCTCATTCTCTGATATCGTTTTTATGGGAGGAAGTATAATAACAAGAGGTGGACATAATCCTATTGAACCTGCCATTTTACATAAAGCTATTTTAACTGGACCACATATCTTTAACTTCAAACAAGTATATAAGGATTTACAAGAAAACAATGCTTGTATCGTTTCTTCAGAAGAATCATTTATTGATGATATAAATGTTCTTCTTGAAGATGCTAATAAACGTTCAATATTAGAGGATAACGCTTACAATACAATTATAAAAAACCAAGGTGCAATTATAAAAACCTTAAAAGAATTAAAATTCTAGTTTAATTTTCAAGAATTTCACC
Source organism: Ruminobacter sp. (assembly GCA_036311285.1). GTDB lineage: Bacteria > Pseudomonadota > Gammaproteobacteria > Enterobacterales > Succinivibrionaceae > JAXJQF01. The sequence continues at coordinate 22,512 of JAXJQF010000013.1, forward strand.
TTTTTTATAGGCTTTGTCCATTGCTTCTAATAATAGTTCTTTATTTAAGGTTGTCCATTGAAGACTTGGTCTTAATAATAACTCCTTATTAAAAGACCTAATGAGACGTTCAACCATTTTGTTGTACGTCTTTTGATCTACCTTTTTTAAAACACACTTATCAAAATCTATTATCCAAGGGTTTGTTGCTGAATCTATCATTATGTTTTTTATGTTTAAGTCACAGTGATAGATACCTGCACTAAACATAGTGCCTAAAACATACCCTATTTTACAAATTTCTTCAGTAGTTAAACTTCTTTGACACAATAACGCTGAAAGGTCTTGAGCTCCATGTATTTCTTCTAAAATAATATCATTTTTCATGAATAAGGCGCTTTTTGTCATTTTGGCTGCAACAGGTCTTGGAACAGGGAACCCCATTTTACGCATTACAATAAGCATATCATATTCACGAAATGCTCTTTGATTAGAAGAAAAGAATTTTAAAAAATTATCTTTCAAAATCTTTCCAAAAAAACCACCACGCCAATAATGTCTAATAACAACATTTTGTTTTCTACAATCCTTAACTAAATAGGTATTACCTCTACCTTTAAATATTTTTAAAACTGCATTATCGTCCTTGTATTTCTCTACAGAAAAATACTTATCGAGGAAATCACAATCTAATTTTTCCTTAAAACAGTATGGATTATATAAATAAGTTACCTTTGAATTATGGATTTCAATTTTATCAAGTTCTCTTGCCATAATTATCTCTTAATATTATTATAAATAGATTGACGTTATAAGTAATAAACTTTCATTTTTATATTATAATTAAAATAATGTATATTATACTTATTATTCTGAAATAGGTAACAAGTTAAATGAAAGAAAATTCAAATATCAGATCTATATGTATTTTTAGACTTTCTGCAATTGGTGATTGCATAAATGCATTAGGAGCCGTACAAGACTACCAAAAGCACAATCCTCAATGCAAAATAACTTGGGTTATCGGAAAAACGGAATACTCCCTTGTTAAAGATGTTGAAAACATTAACTTTATAGTTTTTAACAAAAAAGATGGCTTTAAAGGAATATTAAATATAAGAAAGCAACTGAAGAATCAAACCTTTGATGCTCTATTACATATGCAAAACTCTCTTAGAGCTAGTATTGTAACCACTGTTATTAAAGCTAAGAAAAAAATAGGTTTTGACTCATATAGAGCTAAAGATTTTCAAACTTTATTTACCAATACTAAAATAAACCAACCAAAATCAGACCATGTGTTAGATGGTTTTATTGAATTTTTTTGTACTCTCGATCCAACATATACAAGACCAACTAAAAAACTTCAATGGAATTTTTTCTTATCAGAAAAAGAGCAACAATTTGGAAAAAATAATACACCAGCTAAAACTGTAGTACTGACCCCATGTACCTCAAAAACATATAAAAATTGGACAACTGAAGGATATATTAAAGTAATTAAATACCTTATAGATAACAAATACAATATCCTTATCTGTGGAGGTAATAGTACTCTTGAACAACATATTGCAAACCAAATTGAATCCGAACTTAAATCAACACAAATAGTTAATTTAATAGGAAAAACCTCTTTAAAAGAAATGGTTGCTATTATAAAGAACGCTGAGTTTGTTATCTCTCCAGATAGTGGTCCTGTGCATATGGCAAACGCTTGTGAAATACCTGTTATTGGACTTTATGCTCATCATTCTCCAAAGAGAGTTGGCCCATACTATTATCTTGATTTATGTGTATCTGTATATGATGACATTTTAAAAGCCAATAACATCAATAATAAAAATTGGAGATACAGAATAAAGGACGAAAAAGCTATGGAACAGATCAAAGACACAGACGTAATAAACAAGATAAAGACTATAATAAATAATAAGTAATGTTAGGTATACAAATGAAAGCAATATATCCTGGTACATTTGATCCTTTTACAAAAGGACATCTTAATATTATTGAAAGAGCAAGCAAAATTTTTTCAAGAATTACTATTGCCGTTGCGATTAGTACAAGTAAGAAGACAATGTTTACTTTAGAACAAAGAATTGATTACACTGAGAAATGTATAAAACACCTACCTAATGTAGACGTTAAACCTTTTTTAGGTATGTTTATAGACTTTGCTAAGCAAGAACAATGCTATGTTGTAATTCGTGGTATAAGAAACTCTAAGGATACAGAATATGAAATAGCTTTACAGGCTATACAAAAATCATTATACCCACAAATTGAGTTCTTTATGCTTCCAACCATCCCCGAATACTCATTTATTTCATCAACCTTTGTAAGAGATATAATTATTAACAATGGTGACTACAATAAATTTGTTCCATTCTCTTTAGAAAACTACATAAAGAACTAATTTTCACAGTAACTTATTTTTGACAATAAGGACAAAAGAAAGTATTTCTTTGATTAATCACTTGGCTCTGTATAATTTCTCCACAAACACAACAAGGTGTGGCAGCTTTTCCATACACCTTTAATTCCTGAACAAAATACCCTAATTTGCCGTCAACATTGGAGAAATCTTTTATTGTTGTCCCACCCTTTGCTATCGCTTCCTCTAGTACTATAACAATATTCTGTGTTAATAATTTACATTCATCAATCGTTAAGTCACAACACTTTCTAAATGGGCTTATTTTACTTAAAAAAAGAATCTCACTAGCATAAATATTACCAATACCAACGACTATACTATTATTCATTAATGCTGATTTAATATTTGTTTTTTTAGAATGAAGAAGATTAAAAAGAACTTCTTTTGAAAAATCACAAGATAAAGGCTCTATTCCTAAATTCTTAATCCACTTATTATCATCAATTGAACATTCTGATGGAACCCATTGCAATAAACCAAATTTTCTTTGATCATTAAATCGAATTATTGCTCCATTATCTAAGACGATGTCAGCAACATCATGTTTTGTTGGATTTAATGATAAATTATCAGCTCTAATAACTTTTAAATTACCAGTCATTCCTAGATGTAAAATAATTACACCTTGATTAGTTGTAATTAAAATATACTTAGCTCTTCTTTCAAGTTTTAGTACTTGTAAATCACGTAAAGTTTTAAATTCAGAAGAAATATTTTCTCTTAATCGATTTTGATAAATTAAAAACGATTTAATAACAGCATTGTTTAAAACTGTTGATATTCCTCTTTTTGTAACCTCTACCTCTGGTAATTCAGGCATTACAAACTCCTTCCAAAAACAAAAAACCCGAGAAAAATCCCGGGTTTCCTTATAAAGAAAATATTACTTAATTTTACCTTCTTTATAAATAACATGCTTACGAACTACTGGATCAAACTTTTTGATTTCCATCTTTTCTGGCATATTACGCTTATTCTTAGTTGTAGTATAGAAATGTCCTGTACCAGCACTTGAGTTTAAGCGAATTTTTTCACGACCACCTTTAGAAGCCATTTTTTATTCTCCCTAAATAAAACTTACTTAGCAGCTTTAGCTTTCTTAGCTTCGATATCAGCTAATACAGCTTCGATACCAACTTTATCGATAATACGCATAGCTTTTGCAGTTAAACGTAACTTAACGAATTTATTTTCTGATTCTACCCAAAACTTATGTGTTTGAAGATTTGGTAAAAAACGGCGACGAGTAGCGTTTTTAGCGTGAGAACGATTGTTTCCAACTGTAGGACGCTTGCCCGTAACTTGGCATACTCTTGACATGTTAGTCACTCCAAATATTTAAAAACTTTAAGAACCTAGAAGACCGTCTTCAAGGTGTGCAACAATTAATTTTATGGTGCGATTTATACTATACAATAACAAAAAATGCAAGCAATTTTTAATTATCTAAAAAATATCTCGCAAACTATTTTCCGTATTCTATCATATATTTTTATATATTTAACAAATTTTATGAAATATTATTAATTCTTCTTATCTTAAAACGAATAAAGCTTAGATCAAATTGTCGAAAAAATATAGAAGATAATGCCTACACATATACTCAAGTTTTACACTTTTGAAACAAAAACCCTTGTAGTACAAGGGTTTTAACGTTTTTAAAGTGGTAATATTTTTTAGCTTTTAAAAAAAAATTAATTATTTTTTCTTGAACGCTTAATCGCTTGTCGCACAAAACTTGGC
>JAXJQF010000014.1:0-2141 GCA_036311285.1 Ruminobacter sp.
AGAGGAGGAGGTTGCCGAAATTGTAAAATCACCTGACTGTACTTTATCACATCAAGAATTAAAAAAATGGTATGAAGGATATAAATTAAATGGTATTGATATTTATAATCCTAATTCTGTTGTTTCTGCTGTCAGTGATGGGAAATGCAAAAGTTACTGGAGTAAAACTTCATCAAATGATGAAGTAGTGCGACTAATCAATATGGATTTTGATGGCGTAAAAAAAGATGTCATGAATTTAATTGAAGGTGCTAGAGTGCTATTTGATTTTAGCAATTTCCAGAATGATATGGTCACTATAAAAAACAAAAATGACGTGTTCAGTCTTTTAGTATGTCTAGGATATTTAGGTTGTTCTGATATTGGTAGTGATAGTGATTATAAACAAGCCTATGTTCCTAGTAAAGAAATTAAACAAGCTTTAATGGGAATAATTAAAGATCAAGAATGGTATGAAAAAATAGAAAACTTTAAGCGTTCAGAAGGTTTACTAAAAGCTATATTAGAACTTGATGCAACAACTGTAGCAACACTAATTCAAGATGTTCATAATTCTCCTGCTGTGGCTCTACTAGATTACAACGATGAAGAATCTCTTACATACTGCGTGATGACAGGCCTCTTATGGTCAACTCTAGGTAAATATATTACTCACCGTGAAGAACAAGCAGGAAAAGGAAGAGTAGATCTTGTATATGAACCTGCAATAAAAGGAACAACACCTCTTATTTTGATTGAGTTTAAGTATGACGGTTCTGCAGAAGAAGCTATTGCTCAGATTAAAAAGTAAGAATATTTTAAGCGTTATACAGGTCAATACTGAAACATTATTATTGTTGGCATAAATTACAGTACAAAGACTAAGGACCACCAGTGTCTGATTGAAAAGATGGATTAACTAATTTTGTTTTTGAATCATTTCCTATTAAGTTATGCTTTAAAGTACAAAACCAGAAATCTGAACAAACTTAAGTGGATTTATAAGAAATTTAAAAATAAAGAGAAAGACTAAATTGTAGCCTCCTTAATTGGACGCCAACATATCTTTTTCTTTTTTTAAAATTATTAGTTCAAATTGTTTTAAAAGTTTTAATTTGATTTACAAATCTTAATATAAAAAGTATACTCTAGCTAATAATATGTAATTTATACATAAACATGCGGCTATTTATATATTGATTAGATTCCAGTTGAATAATTTAAATATACTAGTTAAATTACTTATAAATGAACAACACAATTACTTACCGGAAGTTTAATTCTGTATCACGGATAAAAATTCAATGTTGTGGTAAAATGGTTGTAAATGATATTAAGCTAGATAAGGTGAGAACAATGGGAAATATTCTAAATCCAACAAAAGAAAACAGTTTTGAGATACTTGTTAATTTCAAGGATAAAGACATATTTGTCGATAAAACTCATTTTATAGAAAAGATGTCTACAAAAATGAATACAGACAAACGTTTTATTGCTGTAACCCGTCCTCGCAGATTCGGGAAAACCGTAACAGCTCACATGCTTTTAGCTTATTTTTCCAAAGAGTATGAAGGCCACAAGATTTTTGACGAACTAGAAATTGCAAATATTTCCACTTATACCGAACATCTAAATAAATACGATGTAATTTATATTGATATGAACTTTATCAGTAGTTTATACAAAGGATACCTAAAGAATAATAAAGTTTCAGGAGTTGAAACTCTTATTGATTATTTAGAGTATGCAATAATTAATGACCTTAGAGAACGTGAAGACTTTGCAGAATGCTTTAATAAGCATGAAATTGAAAACACTGGACTTCTTAAAGCTTTATCTACTTTACGAAACGACTTAAACGCTCAGTTCATATTTATTATGGATGAGTGGGATTTAATCTACCGAGATTACCGAAACGATACTAAATTGCAAGAGGATTTTATCGAACTTCTTCGCGGTTTGTTTAAATCTGATGGCGGTAAAGCATGTTTCGCTTTAGCTTACCTTACTGGTATTCTTCCTATCAAAAAATATAACTCTCAATCTACGTTAAACAACTTTAAAGAATACAATATGCTCACACCAGAACCTTTTGAAACTTATTTTGGTTTCACAGAGGAGGAGGTTGCCGAAATTGTAAAATCACCTGACTGTACTTTATC